>NZ_CP108393.1:6765000-6962500 GCF_035961655.1 Streptomyces sp. NBC_01317
CGGCAAGACCGTCGTCATCAAGTTCGGCGGCAACGCCATGATCGACGAGGACCTCAAGGCCGCCTTCGCGCAGGACGTCGTCTTCCTGCGCCAGGCCGGCCTCAAGCCGGTCGTCGTGCACGGCGGCGGTCCCCAGATCAGCGCCCAGCTCGACCGGCACGGCCTGGTCAGCGAGTTCAAGGCCGGCCTGCGGGTCACCACCCCCGAAGCGATGGACGTCGTACGGATGGTCCTCGCCGGACAGGTCCAGCGCGAGCTCGTCGGCCTGCTCAACCAGCACGGCCCGCTCGCCGTCGGCATGACCGGCGAGGACGCCCACACCATCACGGCCGTCCAGCACCGCCCCCTGATCGACGGCGAGTTGATCGACATCGGCCGGGTCGGCGAGATCACCGCCATCGACACCGGCGCCATCGAGGCACTGCTCGGGGACGGCCGGATCCCGGTCATCTCCTCCATCGCCCGCAGCGCCGACGACGGCCACGTCTACAACGTCAACGCCGACACCGCCGCCGCGGCCCTCGCCGCCGCCCTCGGCGCCGAGACGCTGATGGTCCTCACCGACGTCGAGGGCCTGTACGAGGACTGGCCGAACAGCGACGACGTCATCAGCAGGCTCACCGCGAGCGAGCTGGAGAAGCTGCTGCCCGAGCTGTCCAGCGGCATGGTGCCCAAGATGGAGGGCTGCCTGCACGCCGTACGCAACGGAGTCACCACCGCCCGGGTCCTCGACGGGCGCGTCCAGCACTCGATCCTGCTGGAGATCTTCACGGACGAAGGCATCGGCACGATGGTCGTGCCCGACGCCCCGCAGGACCCGATCACACATGAAGCAGCGGCCGAAGGGGGAGCACGGTGAGTACGGTGACCGGCAACGAGGAGCTCGTACAGCGCTGGCAAGGCGTGATGGCGGACAACTACGGGACGCCACGGCTGTCCCTGGTCCGGGGCGAGGGCACCACCGTCTGGGACGCCGACGGCACGCCGTACACCGACTTCGTCGGCGGGATCGCGGTCAACGCGCTCGGCCACGCCCACCCGGCCGTCGTCGAGGCGGTCTCCCGCCAGATCGCGTCGCTGGGCCATGTCTCCAACCTCTTTGTCGCCGAGCCGCCCCTCGCGCTCGCCGAACGCCTGATCCAGCTCGCCGGCCGCCCCGGCCGGGTGTTCTTCTGCAACTCCGGCGGCGAGGCCAACGAGACCGCCTTCAAGATCGGCCGGCTGACGGGCCGTTCGCACATGGTCGCCACCACCGGCGGCTTCCACGGCCGGACGATGGGCTCGCTCGCCCTCACCGGACAGGAGCCGAAGCGGACCCCGTTCCTCCCGCTGCCCGGCGACGTCACCCACGTGCCCTTCGGTGACGTGGAGGCGCTGCGGGCCGCGGTCACCGAGGAGACCGCGTTGGTGATCATCGAGCCGATCCAGGGCGAGATCGGTGTGGTCGTCCCGCCCAAGGGCTACCTGGAGGCGGCCAGGGAGATCACCCGCGCCACCGGCACGCTGCTCGTCCTGGACGAGGTGCAGACGGGGATCGGCCGGACGGGCCACTGGTTCGAGCACCTCGCCCACCAGGGCGTCGAGCCCGACGTCGTCACCCTCGCCAAGGGCCTCGGCGGCGGGCTGCCGCTCGGCGCGGTCCTCGCGTTCGGCGAGGCCGCCGACCTGCTGCGGCCCGGCCACCACGGTACGACGTTCGGCGGCAACCCCGTCTCCTGCGCCGCCGGACTCGCCGTCCTCGACACGCTGGCCGCCGACGGCCTCCTCGACCAGGTGAAGCGGCTCGGCGAGCGGCTGCGCGACGGGATCGAGGGGCTGGGCCACCCGCTGGTCTCCCATGTCCGTGGCGCGGGCCTGCTCCTGGGTATCGTGCTCACCGGGCCGCTCGCACCGCAGGTGCAGCGGGCGGCCCAGGACGCCGGTCTCCTGGTGAACGCGCCCGCCCCCGACGTCGTACGACTGATGCCTCCACTGATCATCGGCGACGACGAGGTGGACAGGTTCCTCCAGCTCCTGCCCGGGGTCCTCGACACGGCTACGGGGACGGACGATCCGGGGAAATGAGACAACGATGACCGAGGCCCAGGAACCGGAGCAGGGCGGGCAGTCCGTGCCGCAGACACGGACGGCCCGGCACCGCCGGATCGTCGACATCCTGAACCGGCAGCCGGTGCGCTCCCAGAGCCAGCTGGCGAAACTGCTCGCGGACGACGGGCTGAACGTCACCCAGGCGACACTCTCGCGCGACCTGGACGAACTGGGCGCGGTGAAGATCCGCAACACCGGTGGTGAGCTGATCTACGCCGTGCCGAGCGAGGGCGGATACCGTACGCCCCACGCCCCGCTGGGCGAGTCGGCCAAGGAGGAGCGCATGCGGCGCCTCTCCGGCGAACTGCTCATCTCCGCCGAGGCGTCGGCGAACCTGGTGGTCCTGCGTACGCCGCCGGGCGCGGCGCAGTTCCTCGCGTCGGCCATCGACCAGGCCGAACTCAGCGATGTCCTGGGCACGATCGCGGGGGACGACACGCTGATGCTGATCAGCCGTGACCCGGCGGGCGGGCAGGCGCTGGCGGAACACCTGCTGAAGCTGGCGCAGAACGACCGCTGAGCGGGGCGGGCCTGACCGGGTGCGGGCTCCGGTGGGCTCTGAGGGGGTACGGGCGCCGGTCCCGTAGCGCGAATTCTTTGACGGTTCATGGTCACGTCATGGCGGGGATGATCATCCCGCCCGCCGGTCGAGCACCGTGGATGCCCTCGCCCACGCGCCCCCGACGCACCGGAGCCCCCCATGCGTACCCGATGGAAGTCCCTGGCCGGTGTCGCGGCCACCGCCGTACTGACGGTCACGGCCGCGGCGGCCCCCCGCCTTGCCGAGCACGAGCGGACCGGCACCACCGCCCCCGTGGCGTCCCACCGGTCGGCACCGGCCATCGAGCGGATCCACGCCTCGTACCTCGACCACAAGCCCGGCGCCCCGGTCATGGTGGTCGCCCATCGCGGCTACTGGCGGGGCGCGCCCGAGAACTCGCTCCGGGCCGTCGACCTGGCGGTCGGCAAGGGGGCCGAGGTGGTGGAGATCGACGTACAGCGCACCAGGGACGGCCAGTTGGTCCTCATGCACGACGACACGGTGAACCGCACCACCGACGGCACCGGCCGGGTGGCCGACCTGACGCTCGACCAGGTCAAAGCCCTCCGGCTGCGGGCCGGTCTCGGCGGCGCGCAGGCCGCGCTCACCGACGACCGGGTGCCGACGCTCGCCGAGGCGCTGGCGGCCGTCAAGGGCCGGGCGATGGTCAACCTCGACAAGGCCTGGGCCTTCCGGGACCAGGAATACGACCTCCTGGCCGGCCTGGGCATGCTCGACCACGCCATCTTCAAGAGCTCCGCCCCCGTTCCCGAGGTGCGGGCGTTCCTCGACAAGGACCCGCGCATCCTCTACAGCCACGTGGTGGACGACGCGAACGCGTCCAGCGTCGGCGCGTTCACCGGCCGGAAGCCGCAGTCGTACGAACTCATCTTCGACCGCCTCACCGACCCGCAGATCCAGCCCGCCGCGACCGCGAAGGCGGAGGCGCTGGGGCGCGTGTGGATCAACACCATGTGGTACGGCCTGGCCGCCGGCTACACCGACGAGGCGTCGCTCATCGACCCGGCGCGCGGCTGGGCCCCCGTGATCGACCGGCACGGCGCCTCGATGATCCAGACCGACGACCAGGAGCAGCTGCTGAACTGGCTGGACGCCCGTCGCCGCCACGCGCCGTGGCCCGTCGTCCCGGCCGGCGCGGTGCGGGTCCAGGCCGAGGACTACTCCTTCGGGGGCAAGGACGTCGGGTACCACGACACGGAGGACGACAACAAGGGCGGCGCGGCGCGCGGATACGAGGGGGTGGACCTCTGCGACCAGGCCGGCGCCCTGGTCATGTGCTGGATCCGCGCCGGGGAATGGGTCAGGTACGAGGTGACCGTGCCCAGGACCGACGACTACACGGTGTCGGCGCGGGTCTCCTCCCCCTACAGCCCCGCCGGAAAGTTCACGCTCAGCTTCGACGGACGCCCGGCCACCACCCCGTCGGACGTACGGAACACCACGTCGCACGACGCCTTCGAGCTCCAGGCAGTCGCGGGCAAGCAGCGTCTCACCCGGGGCACGCACGCGTTCGTCGTACGGATGGACGACGCGGCCTACCAGAACTTCAACATCGACTACTTCCAGTTCGACCGCGCCTGACGCGATCCGGGTCCGAACAGCCGTACCGCCAGCGGGTCCTCGCCCAGGAACGCCCTCAACTCCGCCCGGTCCGGGGCGGTCGCGGGGCCCCGGCGGGTCACCGCGTACGCCGCCGCCGCGTTCGCGCCCCGGGCCGCCGTCAGCGGGCCGAACCCCTGGGCCAGCAGCGCCAGGAACGCGCCGACGTGCGCGTCCCCCGCCCCGTTGCTGTCGACCGCGCGCACCGGAAAGCCCGGCACCCGCACCGGCTCCAACTCCGCTTCCGGCCCCGCACCCGCCGCCAGCCAGCAGCCGTCCTTGTCCACCCGTACGAGCACCCCGCCGCCCGGAGCCAGCCGCTCGCGCAGCGCGGACGCGGCGGCGCGGGGGTCGTCGAGCCCCGACATCAGCCGGGCCTCACGGGCGTTGGCGCTCAGCCAGTCGGTCCGGGCCAGCACCGGGGCGAGCACCGCCTCCGGGATGTCGGCGACCAGAGGGGCCGGGTCGAGGCAGACGACGATCTCCGGGGGCAGGAGCGCGGTGAAGCGGGCCAGCAGCGGGCCGTTCACCGGCATGACGAGCCCGTAGCCGGAGACCTGCACCAGATCGCCCGGCCGCAGCCGCTCCGTCACCGCCGCGACGTCGGCCTCCGTCATCTCCGCGTCCACGCCGAAACTGGTGACGAAGGTACGTTCGCCGCCCGCCTCGACCAGGGCCACGGTGAAGCCGGTGTCGCCGTCCGCGCGGGCCGGCAGCACCACCCCGATGTCCTCGGAGGCGAGCGCCTCGCGGACGAGATCACCGTACGGGCCGGTGCCGTGCAGCCCGGCGAACACGGATTCCGTACCGAGGCGGCGGGCCGCGACGAGCGTGTTGAAACCGCCGCCGGCCGTCAGCTCCGTACGCGTACCGATGACATCGCCGCCCCGCTCGGGCAGCGCGGGGATCTCGATCACGAGGTCGGCGACGACGTTCCCCGCGAGGACGACACGGGGGCCGACGGCCTCCCGGCCCCCGCCCGCGCTCAACGGCCCGCCCCCTGGCGTGCGCCCCGCAGGGCGAGCAGCCGTACGACCAGAGGCTCCAGGTCCAGGCCGTTGACCGTACGGAGCGTGGCGACCGCCTCGGCCGGGAGCGCCGCGAACCCCGCGACCGAACCCGCGACCGCGCCCGCGATCGCCCCGATCGTGTCGCTGTCCCCGCCCAGGTTGGCCGCGAGCAGGGCGGCCCGCCACGGGTCGCCGACCGCCACCGTCACCACCGCGAAGGCCGCCGGCACCGACTCCTGGCTGGCCACGCTCGTCCCGACGAGGGCCACGATCCGGTCCAGCGCCGCCGCGTCCGGCAGGTCCCGTACCAGCGCGCGGGCCCACTCGATCCGGGACGCGATGTCGGCCCCCGCGATCCAGTGCCCGCGCCCGGCGCCCGCCCGGGCCGCCCCGACCGCCGCCGCCACGGCCTCCTCCAGCGTCCCCCCGGCCACCCCCGTGCTCACCGCCGCGGCGACGGCCGCCGCGCCCGCGATGCCGACCGTCGTGTCATGGGTGACCTGGCAGGACTCCACGACACGGTCGAGGAAGTCCGCCGCCGGCGCGGCCGGGAAGGCGATCCCGACGGGCGTGACCCGCATCGCGGCGCCGTTCGTGGAGCCGTACCGCCCCGCCTCCTCCGGCGGCACCCCCCGCGCCACCGCGTCCAGCGCGGCCTGGGTGGACGGGCCGAGCAGGTCGGAGGAGCCCTTGGCCCGCATCTCCGCCTCCCAGGCCAGCAACTCCCGGGCGAATCGCAGCGGATCGATCCGCCCCCGGCCCTCGTCGATCAGCCGGCCGACGAGCACGGCCTGGTCGGTGTCGTCGGTGACCGTGCCCGCGGGCATGCCCGCGCTGACCGGGTTGTCGGGCCGGGCGGCCTCGAAGCCGGTGACGGTGCCGTAGACCCGTACGACCTCCTCCCGGGACATCATCTGCGTGGGCATGCCGAGGGCGTCGCCCAGGGCGAGCCCGTAGTACGCGCCCAGCGCGCGGTCCAGCTGACCGGTCACAAGAGGTCTCCTCGGCTCACGAAAGGCCTCCTTGGCCCGAGCGGACGCGCAGTTCGAAGCGGGCGGGGTCGAGCAGGCTGGTGATCTGTTCCACGACCGAACCGTCGGCGGCCCGGAAGACCTGGGCGAGGTGCAGGAACGACGTACCGGGGGAGCGGCGCAGGACCGCGGCCTCCGCCGCGTCGAGCGCGCGCACCGAGACCCGCCCGTCGCCGCTCCGCGGTATCCGGCCCGCCGCGACGAGCGCCCGGTTCAGCGAGCCGCCGTCGAGCCCCCGCTCCGGGAGTCCGGCGAGTGCGCCGACGGCGGGGACCCTGCTGCGTTCGAGCGAGACGCCCTGCCCGTCGGGGAGCCGCCGGACGCGGTCCAGGGCGACGAACGCGCTGGATTCCGTGCCCAGTTCACCGGCCAGCCGCTGGTCCGTCACGTCCTCGAAGAGGAGGATCTCCGTGGACAGCTCGGTGTCCTGGCCCGTCAGCGCGTAGGTCCAGCCGAGGGGGTTGTCGAGCGGTGTGCCGTCGAAGGTGACGAACGAGCCTATGCCCGCGTGCGTGGAGATCAGCCCTTCCTCGCCGAGGACCTGGAGCGCCTGGCGCAGGGTCGTACGGCTCACGGCGAACCGCTGGGTGAGCGCGTGCTCGCCGGGGAGCCTGCTGCCGTCGGAGTGGACCCCGGCACGGATCTCGTCGGCGAGGACGCGGGCGATGCGGTGATGTTTATGAACCTGTCCAGGCATGTATGAAGCTTAAGGGGGACGAGTCCTTCCGGTCCAGACTCGTCTCAGTAGCCCGTGAGCGCCGTCCCGCCCGCCCGCGTCCCCACCGCCAGATGCGGCTCCCGCCGCGGATCCGCCCAGGCCAGGACGCGGCGCATCGCGTCGGCCGGTACGGACACACAGCCGGCCGTCGCGCCCTTGCCGTTCACGTGCAGGAAGATCCCGGCGCCCCGGCCGCGGACCGGCCGCTCGTAGTTGTACCCGGTCACCAGGGCGTGGGCGTACTGCGCCGGGTAGTCGGCCAGCCGCTCCGACTCGCCCGCACGGCAGTCCTTCGGCAGCCCTTCGACCCAGCGGTTGTACGACCGCGACGCGTTGTCCTCGCACCACCACGAGCTCTTGGTCACGCGCCGGTAGGTGTACGACGTACCGGCGGGCGCCGCCGCGTTCCCGAAGGCGTACGGCAGGTCGAAGAGCCCGGTCGGGGTGGTCGAGGTGCCCTGCTCGCGGCGCGCCCCGTCGACCAGCCCGTTGGCCCCGAAGCGGGCGTCCGCGGAACCGGCAGCCACCCACCGCCCGCCGCGCAGGTCCCACCAGGTCAGCCGGCCGGTGGTGGACCGGAGGCCGGGCGCCTCCGCCGTGATCAGCTGGCTCCCGCCGCCGGTGTCCGTCATGCGCGCCGGCAGCGGGGGCAGCGGGGGCGCCGTCGCCCGCCCGGTGGGCGCGGGTCCGGCGCCCGTGGCGGCGGTGACGGCGAGCAGAGCGGCGGCGAGGGCCAGGAACCTCCGGCCGTACGGGGGGACGTTTCGCATGCTCAGGACGGTACGGGTCTCCCTCCCCGCAGGCCCCCCGGGAAGCCGCCGCCCTCACCCGTACGGGATCCCGGACCCCCGTACGGACGCTCAAGCGGTCCGCGCGGGCAGCGGCAACGGAAGCGCGGGCAGCCCGTCCAGGCTCACCCCCACGTGGTCCTTCTTCTCGCAGTACGCGGCGAACTCGTCGTCCGTCTTCCGCCCGAAGTGCTCCGCGTGCTGCGTGCGCTCCTCCCGGTAGTCCATGAACGGCACCGCGAAGCCGCACGCGTCACTGATCCGTACGGCGTGGACGACGATCACGGCCCGCGCCGAAGGGCCGTCCGCGCCCGCGAAGTGCGGGATGTACTCCGCCCAGCGCGGATCGTTCCGGAAGATCGCCTCGCCCCTGCCGTGCACCCGCAGCACCTTCGGCGGGCCGCTGAACGCACACCACATCAGCGTGATGCGGCCGTTCTCCCGTACGTGCGCGAGGGTCTCGGCGCCGCTGCCGCCGAAGTCGAGATAGGCGAGCGTCTCCTCGTCGAGCACGACGAGGCTGCCCGCGCGCCCCTTGGGGGAGAGGTTGACGTGTCCGTCGGCCGCCAGCGGAGCGGTGGCGGTGAAGAAGACGGGCTGGTCCTCGATGAAGGTACGAATCCGGCCGTCGATCCGTTCGTAGAGCTTTCCCATGCCACGATTGTCGCGCCCACGCCCGGCCGCGGGGAGGTGGCGCACGTACCCCACGGTCCTGAAAAGGCACTTTGACAAACCATACGGTCCACTGCATAGTTATACCCATCAGTGAATGCACCGTAAGGAGAAACCCGTGACCGAGCGCGTCGTACTCGCCTACTCGGGCGGCCTGGACACCTCCGTCGCCATCGGCTGGATCGCCGAGGAGACGGGCGCCGAGGTCATCGCCGTTGCCGTGGACGTCGGCCAGGGTGGCGAGGACCTGGACGTCATCCGCAAGCGCGCGCTCGCCTGCGGTGCGGTCGAGGCCGAGGTCGCGGACGCGAAGGACGAGTTCGCCGAGGAGTACTGCCTCCCGGCGATCAAGGCCAACGCCCTCTACATGGATCGCTACCCGCTGGTCTCGGCCCTCTCCCGGCCCGCGATCGTCAAGCACCTCGTGGCCGCCGCGCACAAGCACGGCGCCGGCATCGTGGCCCACGGCTGCACCGGCAAGGGCAACGACCAGGTGCGGTTCGAGGCCGGCATCTCCGCGCTCGGCCCCGACCTCAAGTGCATCGCCCCCGTCCGCGACTACGCGATGACCCGGGACAAGGCGATCGCCTTCGCCGAGAAGGCCAACCTCCCGATCGCGACCACCAAGAAGTCCCCGTACTCGATCGACCAGAACGTCTTCGGGCGCGCCGTCGAGACGGGTTTCCTGGAGGACATCTGGAACGCGCCGATCGAGGACATCTACGAGTACACGCAGAACCCGTCCCTCCCGCGCGAGGCCGACGAGGTCGTCATCTCCTTCAAGGAGGGCGTCCCGGTCGCCATCGACGGCAGGCCCGTCACCGTCCTCCAGGCGATCCAGCAGCTCAACGAGCGGGCCGGCGGCCAGGGCATCGGCCGGATCGACATCGTCGAGGACCGGCTCGTGGGCATCAAGTCCCGTGAGGTGTACGAGGCTCCCGGCGCGATCGCCCTGATCACCGCCCACCAGGAGCTGGAGAACGTCACCGTCGAGCGCGAGCTGGCCCGCTACAAGCGGCAGGTCGAGCAGCGCTGGGGCGAGATGGTCTACGACGGCCTGTGGTTCTCGCCGCTCAAGCGCGCCCTGGACGGCTTCATCAACGAGGCCAACCAGCACGTCACCGGCGACATCCGGATGACCCTGCACGGCGGGCGCGCCGTCGTCACCGGCCGGAAGTCCGAGGAGTCGCTGTACGACTTCAACCTCGCCACGTACGACTCGGGCGACACGTTCGACCAGTCCAAGGCGCAGGGCTTCATCGAGATCTTCGGCCTCTCGTCCAAGATCGCCGCCAAGCGCGACCTGGTCTGATCCTTCTCCCTCCCTCCGCACGGCATCCGCCTCCCCGTTCCTCCGTGGCGGGGAGGCGGTGGCACTTCCGATCCCTCCGAGGAGCAGCAGTGAGCAGCAACAAGGGTGATGTCCGGCTCTGGGGCGGCCGTTTCGCAGACGGTCCCTCCGAGGCGCTGGCCGCGTTGTCGGCGTCCGTCCACTTCGACTGGCGGCTCGCCCCGTACGACATCGCCGGCTCCCGCGCCCACGCCCGCGTCCTCCACAAGGCGGGGCTGCTCACCGCCGACGAGCTGACCCGGATGCTCGACGGTCTCGACCGGCTCGAATCCGACGTCGCCGACGGCTCGTTCACCGGCACGGTCGCCGACGAGGACGTCCACACCGCCCTGGAGCGTGGCCTGCTGGAGCGGCTCGGCGCCGATCTCGGCGGCAAGCTGCGCGCCGGCCGGTCCCGCAACGACCAGGTCGCCACACTCTTCCGGATGTACCTGCGCGACCACGCCCGGATCATCGGCGGCCTGATCACCGACCTCCAGAGCGCGCTGGTCGGCCTCGCCGAGGCCCACCAGTCCGTCGCGATGCCGGGCCGTACGCACCTCCAGCACGCCCAGCCCGTCCTCTTCGCGCACCACGTCCTCGCGCACGTCCAGTCGCTCTCGCGGGACGCCGAGCGGCTGCGGCAGTGGGACAAGCGCACGGCGGTCTCCCCGTACGGCTCCGGCGCGCTGGCCGGCTCCTCGCTCGGCCTCGACCCCGAGGCGGTCGCCGCCGAACTGGGCTTCGAGCGGGGCTCGGTGGGCAACTCCATCGACGGCACGGCCTCCCGCGACTTCGTCGCGGAGTTCGCCTTCATCACCGCGATGATCGGTGTCAACCTCTCGCGGATCGCGGAGGAGGTCATCCTGTGGAACACGAAGGAGTTCTCCTTCGTCACCCTCCACGACGCCTTCTCCACCGGCTCGTCGATCATGCCGCAGAAGAAGAACCCGGACATCGCGGAGCTGGCGCGCGGCAAGTCCGGCCGGCTCATCGGCAATCTGACGGGCCTGCTGGCCACGCTCAAGGCGCTGCCGCTCGCGTACAACCGCGACCTCCAGGAGGACAAGGAGCCGGTCTTTGACTCCTGCGACCAACTGGAAGTGCTGCTCCCGGCGTTCACCGGCATGATGGCGACCCTGACCGTCAACCGCACGCGGATGGAGGAGCTGGCCCCGGCCGGTTTCTCGCTCGCCACGGACATCGCCGAGTGGCTGGTCCGGCAGAACGTGCCGTTCCGGGTGGCCCACGAGGTCGCGGGGGAGTGCGTCAAGGAGTGCGAGGCGCTGGGCATCGAGCTGGACCAGCTCACGGACGAACAGTTCGCCAAGATCTCCGAGCACCTGACACCGGACGTGCGGTCGGTCCTCAACGTGCCGGGCTCGCTGGCGTCCCGCAACGGGCGGGGCGGTACGGCTCCGTCGGCGGTGGCGGTGCAACTCTCCGAGCTCAAGGCCGACCTGGTGATCCAGCACGCCTGGGCGACGGCGAAGCGCTGACCCTCCGCGTACGCCCGCCAGGTGGTTCTACAGCGCCGCCGCCCAGTCCGCGAGCGCGTCGAAGTCCGGTCGGATCAAGCCGATCCGGGGATCGATGTGCAGCAACAGGGCGGCGGCGAGGTGTTTTTCCTCCACCCACTCGTGGTCGAACGTGGTGATGTCGTCGTCGACCCAGGCGAACGGCCGCCCCGCCGCGTACTCCAGGATGTACTGCGTCTTCCAGAAGGTCCCGCGAGGGGCCCTTCCGTGCATCTGGGGCCAGTCGATGTAGGGGAGTTCGGGCAGGCCGAGGTGCGGTCCTATCCAGTCGTTCGCCTCGCCCTTCCAGGTGGTGGCCCAGACGAGGTCGAACCACTCGGTGAGCGCGAGCAGTTCCACGCCGTGCTCGGGGTTGAGCCAGACCCGTAGCGCCTGGGTCTCGGTCCAGCCGGACGGCCGCATGCGATGGGTGGCGTACCCGGCGGGCCGTTGGGTCGGCTTGGCCGCGTACGGATTGAGCGGTCCGTCCACGTCGATGAGCAGGAGTGGCTTCATCCCACCATGATCGCGAACCGGGCCCCGCGAGGGGAAGGGGGCCCGGGGGGGAAGGGCCACCGCACGTGATGAGACATTGATGTCTCATCTGGGTTATGCTCGTCTCATGACTGTGGACCGTGACCAGGTGCTCCGTACCGCCGCCGCCCTGCTCACCCGTAAGGCGACCGCCACCATGGACGAGGTCGCCCGCGCCGCCGGGATCGGCCGGGCGACCCTCCACCGGCACTTCGCCGGGCGGGACGCGCTGGTGAAGGCGCTGGAGGAGCTGGGCATCCAGGAGTTCGAGACGGCGCTCGACACCGCGCGGCTGGACGAGGGCGGGGCGGGTGAGGCGCTGCGCCGCCTCGTCGCGGCCGTCGAACCGGCCGCCGGGCTCCTCGCCTTCCTCGTCACCGAGAACCAGCTCTTCGAGGGCGAGGTCGACGAGGGGTGGAACCGCCTCGACGCCCGCGTCTCCGCGCTCTTCCGGCGCGGCCAGGAGGGGGGCGAGTTCCGGATCGACCTCAGTCCCGCGTGGCTGACCGAGGCGCTCTACGCGCTGATCGGGGCCTGCGCCTGGTCCATCCAGGACGGACGCGTCGCGGCCAAGGACTTCAGCTATATGACCACCGAGCTGCTGCTCGGCGGAGCACGACGGAGCACGGAGAAATGACCACCACCACCCACCAGTTGACGAGCCCGGCCGGTCCGGCGAAACCGGGCGGGCCGCTGTCCCGCGCGGCCCGGTGGGTCGCGCTGGCCGTGCTGGTCCTCGCCGTCCTGCTCGTGGCCGTCGACGCGACGGTCCTCGGCCTCGCCACGCCGTTCCTCAGCGAGGATCTCCGGCCCACCGGCACGCAGTTGCTCTGGATCGGCGACGTCTACTCGTTTGTCATCGCCGGTCTCCTCGTCTCGATGGGCAGCCTCGGCGACCGCATCGGGCGGAAGAAGCTCCTGCTGATCGGAGCGACCGCGTTCGGCGGTGTCTCCGTACTGACCGCGTACGCGTCGAGCCCGGAGATGATGATCGCGGCTCGGGCCCTGCTCGGCGTGGCCGGCGCGACCCTGATGCCGGCCACCCTCGCGCTGATCCGCAACATCTTCCCCGACCCGAGGGAGCGCAGCCTGGCCGTCGGCGTCTGGGGCGCGACGGCGTCGGCCGGCGCCGCCGTCGGGCCCGTGGTGGGCGGCTTCCTGCTGGAGCACTTCTGGTGGGGCTCGGTCTTCCTGATCAACCTGCCCGTGATGGCGGTCCTGGTGGTCGTCGGGGTCAGACTGCTGCCCGAGTCCAAGGACCCGTCCCCGGGCCCCTGGGACCTGACCAGCGTGGTGCTGTCCCTGGTCGGTGTGATCGGGGTGGTGTACGCGGTGAAGGAGACGGCCGCGCACGGGATACGCGGGGAGGCCGCGGCGGCCGGTCTGGTCGGCGCCGCCGCGCTCTTCTGGTTCGTACGGCGCCAACTCACCCTGCCGAAGCCCCTGCTGGACATGCGGCTCTTCCGCAGCCGGGGCTTCTCGGGGGCGGTGCTGGCGGACCTGCTGACCATCCTGGGCCTGTCGGGCCTGGTGTTCTTCCTGTCGCAGTTCCTGCAACTGGTCCAGGGACGCGCCCCGTTGGAGGCGGGCCTGGCGGAACTGCCCGCCGCCGTGGGCGCGGTGGGCGCCGGCCTGCTGGCGGGTGTGCTGGCCCGCCGGTACTCGGTACGGTCCGCGGTGGCGGGCGGCCTCGCGGCGATCGGACTGGCACTGGCGGCCCTGACCGGGCTCAGCCAGTCCACGGGCTATCCGGTGCTGGGCGCGGTGCTGCTGGTCGTGGGCGTCGGCGCGGGCCTCTCCTTCACGGTCACGGCCGACGTCATCCTCGCGGGCGTCCCGAAGGAACAGGCGGGCGCGGCCTCGGCGGTGTCCGAAACGGCGTACGAACTGGGCGCGGCGCTGGGGATCGCGCTGCTCGGCTCGATCGTCACGGGCGTCTACCGCGACTTCGCCACCCCGCCCGGGGTACCGGCGGACGCGGCGAGGGCCGCACACGAGTCCCTGGGCGGCGCGTCGGACGCGGCGTCCACCCTCCCTCCCACCCACGCCACGGCACTGGTGGGAGCGGCCCAGGACGCGTTCACGGAGGGCATGCGCCTGGCGGCGGGCGCGGGCGCGGTGGTACTGCTGGCCGCGTCGGTGGCGGCGTTCTTCCTGCTGCGCGGCGAGAAGCTGGACGGCTGACACGAACGCCCCGTTCAGGTGACGGTGCCGAACCCGGTCGAGGGGGCGTCCTCGGCCGGGACCGGAATGGCCACGCCAGTCCCGGCGGGCGGTTCCGTCCTCAAACGCCGGACGGGCTGGGCGTCGCGGGCCGGACGTCACTTCGCCGAATTCGGCCCGGGTCCGGGGCAGCCGGGTCCCTCCAGCCCGTCCGGCGCTTGAGGACGGAACCGGCACGCCGAAGGTTCGCGGCGCCCCCCACCCGTACCCGTACACCGCCCAGCGTGGGCACACGCCGGACGGCCACCCCGGGCACGGGGCGACCACCCCCCACCCCACAGACGCGGCTACGCCGCCTTCGCCTTGCTCGCGTACATGTCCACGTACTCCTGCCCCGACAGCGCCATGACCTCCGCCATCACCGAGTCCGTCACCGCCCGCAGCACGTACCGGTGGCGGTCCATGCCCTCGTACCGGGAGAACTCCATCGGCTTCCCGAAGCGGACCGTCACCTTGCCGGAGCGCGGCATGCCCTTGCCGTCGGGCTGGAGCTTGTCCGTGCCGATCATCGCGAACGGCACCACCGGCGCCCCCGTCTCCAGGGTCAGCCGCGCGATGCCCGTACGGCCCCGGTACAGCCGGCCGTCGGGGGAGCGGGTGCCCTCCGGGTAGATGCCGAAGATCTTGCCCTCGTCCAGCAGCCGGCGCCCCGTCATCAGCGCCGCCACCCCGCCGTGCCCGCCGTCGCGGTCCACCGGGATCATGCCGACGCCGGTGAAGAACCACGCCATCAGCCGGCCCTTGAAGCCCTTGCCCGTGACGTACTCGTCCTTCCCGATGAAGAACACCTGCCGGTCACAGACCAGCGGAAGGATCATCGAGTCGATGAACGTCAGGTGGTTGCCCGCGAGGATCACGGGCCCGCTCGCGGGAATGTGCTCGGCGCCCTCCACGCGGGTACGGAACATCAGGCGCACGAGCGGGCCGAGCACTGCCTTGATGAGCGCGAAGCGGGACAACAGGTCCTCCGGCGTCGTGGATGGTCTCCGTGCAGGTGAGGACGATACTCGCGGGTCACGGGTCACCGCACGTCGGGTTCATCGACTCGATACCCAGTGTTGACGTGAGTTCGCGTCACGTTTGTGTGCCATCTGCCGTACGGAGGGGAGAAAAGCCTACGCTCGGGCCCCGTCGGACAGGTCTTGACAGGTGCGGGACATCAGGGACACCACCTCCGGGGGAACATTCCCGGGAACACACCAAGGAGCGTTCATGACACAGGGTGCGCGGCACACGCCCGGACGGCGGACCGTACTGGGAGCGGCGGTGCTCGGCTCGGCGGCCCTGGCACTGCCCACGGCGGCGGCCACGGCGGCCCAGGCCACCGAGCGCGGCCACGGCTCGTCCGGCGCGGAACTGCCCGTCCCGACGATCGTCGGCCACCGCGGTTCCAGCGGCTACCGGCCCGAGCACACCCTCGGCTCGTACCAGCTCGCCCTCGACCTCGGCGCGCACGTGATCGAGCAGGACCTGGTCCCCACCAAGGACGGCCACCTGATCTGCCGTCACGAGAACGACATCACGGCCACGACCGACGTCTCCGACCACCCGGAGTTCGCCGGCCGCAGGACCACCAAGGTGGTCGACGGCACGAGCATCACCGGCTGGTTCACCGAGGATTTCACACTCGCCGAGATCAAGACGCTCCGCGCGAAGGAGCGCATCCCGGCCGTCCGCCAGCGCAACACCCTGTACGACGGCCACTGGGAGATCCCCACCTTCGAAGAGGTCCTGCGCTGGGCCGACGCCGAGGGCCGCCGCCGGGGCCGTCCCGTCTGGCTGTACGTCGAGACCAAGCACCCCACGTACTTCCGGGGCATCGGCCTCGCCCTGGAGGACCGCCTCGCGAAGCTCCTGCGCCGGTACGGGCGGGACCGCAAGGAGTCCCCGCTGCTGCTCCAGTCCTTCGAGCCGAGCAGCATGCAGAAGATGGCGAAGCTGGTCGGCACGCGGCGCGTGGTCCTGCTCGACGCGGCCGCGACGCGCCCCTGGGACTTCCGGGTCGCCAACGACCCCCGTACGGTCGCCGACCTCGTCACCCCCACCGGGCTCAAGTGGATCGCGTCCTTCGCGCAGGGCATCGGCCCGACGCTGGACCTGATCATCCCCAGGGACGCCACGGGCAAGCTCGGCACGCCGACGACGCTGGTACGGGACGCGCACGCGAAGCACCTGATCCTGCACCCGTACACGATGCGCAACGAGAACGCGTTCCTGCCGGCCGACTTCCGGCGCGGCACGGACCCGAACGCGTACGGCGACGCCTTCGGCGCCTTCCAGGTCTGGTTCGAGCAGGGCATCGACGGCATCTTCACCGACAACCCGGACACGGGCCTGCTGGCCCGCGAGGACTTCCTCGCCCGCTGACCCGCCCGCCGACCCGGTAGGCGCCGGGTGGTTCCCCCACCCGGCGCCTACGCGGTCGGCAGGAAGCGGGCCCTGAGGCCCGCGGGAGCCAGCCGGTCGACGAACTCCGGCGCCACCGAAGCGGCGTTCGGTGACTCGATGGTGAAACGGTGCGCCAGCCGCGAGGTGGCCAGCGTCAGCTGCCGCATGGTCAGCGCGGCGCCCAGGCAGACCCGCGGTCCGGCGCCGAACGGGAGGTAGGCCGGTCCGGGCGCCGCCCGCCCGTCCAGCCACCGGCCGGGCTCGAAATCGTCGGGCCGGGGCCACCACCGGGGGTCCCGGTGGATCAGGTACGGATTGAGCAGCACGTCGTCGCCGGGGTCGAGCGGCCAGTCGCCCAGGGCGGTCGCGGTACGGGCGGTACGGGTCATCAGCCACGCGGGCGGATACAGCCGGAGCGTCTCCCGGACCACGGCCTCGGCCAGCGGGGTCCCGCCGTTAGCCGGCCCGCTCGCCTCGTCGCGCAGGTCGCCCACGAGCCCGGGGCGCCGGGCCAGTTCCCACACGACGGAGGTGAGGGCGGCGGCGGGGACGCCGTGGCCGCCCATCAGGACGCTGTGCAGCGTGGACACCACGGCGTCGGTGGACGGGGCCGGTTCGGCGGTGAGGAGAAAGCCGAGCAGGTCGTTCCGGGGCGCGTCGGAATTCTCCGCGCCCCGCTCCCGGACCAGGCCGGTCAGCGTCTCGGCCAGGCGCCGGTAGGTCCGGAAGAAACGGCGGTGGCGGGGGAGCGGCAGCCACGCGGGGAACTCGCGCGACGATTCCGCGAAGGGCTGGGTGGCGCGGACGGTCTCGTGGAGCAGCCCGGGAATGCCGGCGGAGTCCGCGCCGAAGCAGTACGCGGCGATCGTCCGGGCGGTGAGCGTCCGCATCATGGTGAGGACGTCGACGTCACGGCCGGCCCCGTCGGCGACGACCGCGTCGAGGGTCGTGGCGGTCAGGTCGTCGGTGGTGGCCGCCGCCGTCCGGTTGAGCCCCGGCCACGCGGACCTGCGGTCGGACATCCACGCCATGGCGTGTGCGGAGGCCTGGTCGAGATCCCGCCGCATGTCGAAAGGCGCCAACTCGGTCACGAAGGAGTCGCCGGTGCGGGTGAGTGCCTCGTGGGCGAGTTCCGGGTCGATGACGAACCACGTGTGGTCGTCGTAGGAGAAGACGTCACCGTACTGACGGTGGCAGCGCCGCAGGAAGCCGATCCGGTCGGCCTCGTACGCCCGGGTGTTGCCCCTCAGCCAGTGCCCGCGCGGCCCTGGCGGCCGTCCGGGCTTCTCGCGCTGCGCCATGAGCCCTCCCGAAGTGAATCGCGGGACCCCTCGTGAGGGATCCCGCGATCGGCGTTCCGCGCTGAGCCGGTCGGGCTACCGAGTGTGGTAGGGCCAGTAGATGTAGCGTCCGCTGACCCGCTTGCGGCCCACCAGGTGAGCCACCAGGCGCCGTGTCCGTTTCATGAACACCTCACTGCCATCAGGGCGAATAGTTTTTCGATCGTGACACGGACTTTTGCATCCGGCAATATCGCCTCATGACTACCGATGCCCCGCTCACCCGAGAGCCGTTCCGGCGCGGATACGCGGCCCGGGACAGGGACGAGAAGTGGTCGGGGAGGAGTGATCTTCCCTCGGGTGCGGTGGAGCACCGTGTGATCGGAATGCGTTCCGGGTCGTGAGTTCCCGGCGGCCGGCGCCCCCGTCAGCCGCGCGCCCCGGCGTGCCCCGGTCGGGTGACAGCCCCGCCGGGGAGCAACCGGCGGTGCGCGCGCGTACGTCCCGCGCAGCATGAAGACCGCCGACGCGGCCCCCGGCCGCGAAGACCTTTTCCACGCCCTGCGGCCGCTCGTCGCCGCCGAGGCCAGGGCCGAGGCGCCCGGCGCCGCCGTCGAGGCGCGCGACCTCGAACAGGCCGTGTGGGTACGGCTGCTGGAGCGGATGGCGGGGGAGGGGCCGCCTCCCGACACCGTCCGCTGGGTTCGTACCGCCGTACGCGCCGAGGCGCGGCACGGCCGCCGTACCGCCGCCCACGAACTCCCCTACACCCGCGCCCAGCCCGCCGCCGGCGCCGACTCCGACCCCGAGCGCGCGGCACTCCGTGCCGACCGGAAGCGTGCACTCCGCTCCGCCGTGGGCCGTACACCTGGGCGCTGCCCCCGCCTGCTGGCTGCGATGCTGTCGCCCGACGACCCCACCTACCGCGAAATCGCAGGAGAGTTGGGTATCTCACAGGGGAGTTTAGGGCCGATGCGTTCCCGATGCCTGGGATGCCTGCGAAGAATGCTCACACCGGAGATTGGCACCGCTGAACTTGGGGGAAAGAGGCGGTAGACAATCGGCGTACCAGGTGAGCGGGAGGCATGCACACATGGGCATGAGCGTGACCATCTCTGCGGCGAGTGCGCAGGACGCGGAACAGATCCTGAAGCTGCAATATCTGTGTTACCAGAACGAGGCCGAGCTCTACGGCGACTACACCATCGAGCCGCTCACCCAGACCCTGGACGACCTGAGGGCCGAACTCGACCGGGGGCACGGCCTGGTGGCCCGCCTCGGCGACGAAGTGGTGGCATCGGTACGTGGCACGGTCGACGCGTCCGGCACCGCGCGGATCGCCAAACTCATCGTCCACCCGCGTCTCCAGCGCCACGGCCTCGGCGGCCGGCTGCTCGACGCCATAGAACTGCACTTCGCGGCCGAACCGGCCGCGCGGCGCTTCCGGCTCTTCACGGGCCACCGCAGCGAGGGCAATCTGAGGCTCTACCGGAGCCGGGGCTACGCGCCGGTCTCGGCGGAGCAGATCGGCCCGCGCCTGCGCCTCGTGACGCTGGAGAAGGAGGCCGCCGCCGAGGTGTACGTCGCGAGCGCCTGACCCCGGGGGCCGACGTCCTGAGAGCGGCGCGGCCACCCGCGGAAGGCTGTTACGGATCTACGACGCGAGAGCGGAATCCCCGCCGGTACGGGGGGATTCCGCGACCCGCGGCCTGCGCAGCCACAGGATCCCCGTGACCGGCAGCAGCACGGGAATGAACAGGTACCCCATGCCGAAGGACGACCACACCGTGGAGTCCGCGAACGCGGAGGAGTCGGCGAGCGTCCACACCCCGACGGTCAGCACCCCCACCAACTCCGCCCCGCAGCACACCAGCGCGACCTTCCGCGCCGTCTCCCCGCCCCGTACGAGCGTGTAGGTGATGAAGACGTACACCACGGCCGCGACGGCCGACAGCAGATACGCCAGCGAGGCCCGGTCGTACTCGGTCGCGATCTGGTAGACCGAGCGGGACACCGCGCCCACCGTCATCACGCCGTAGAGCCAGACCAGCAACAGGCCGGGGCCCTTGACGAGCCTGGTCCGTGTCTCCGGCTCGGGCTGTGTCCTCATGGTCTTCATGGTTCAGCCACCCCAGATGTCGTGGAGCCGTACTTCGAGCACGGCCAGGACGACCGCCCCGGCCGACACCGTCACCGAACCCCAGCGGGTCCGCTCGGTCAGGGACAGGAAGCCGGCGGCGGGCACCGCGAGCAGGGCCCCGAGCAGGTACGAGAAGAACAGCACCGAGCCGTCGGAGGCCCGTTCCCCGCGCCCCACCAGCACGATCCCGACCACCACCTGGATCAGCGCCAGCGCCGACACCACGGCCATGCCGATGAAGTGCCAGTCCTTGGTCGGCTGGTCCCGGTACGCGGCGAAACCGCACCAGGCGGCGAGGGCGAGCGCGGCCACGGAGACCGCGACCGTCAGGGCGACAAGCATGGGCCCGAGCGTATTACGGCGGAATGACCGGCCCGCGCGCGCCCCCGGCCGTCCCCCGCGGTCACCCCGGCGCGCACCCCCGGACGCCACGTACTGTCCCCTTCATGAGGAGTGACATGAGGATCGACGCCGAAGCCCTGCTGTTCGACAACGACGGGACACTCGTCTCCTCCCTGGAGTCCGTCCTGCGCTGCTGGGGCCGTTGGGTGGAGGAGTACGGCATCACGGCGGACGCCTTCGCGCGGTACGGGCTGCACGGCCGCCCCGCCGCCGAGATCGTGGCCGACCTGGTCCCCGCCGCACAGGTGCCGGCCGCCGTCGCCCGTATCGAACAGCTGGAGATCGACGACGCCGCCGGCGGTGTCGTCCTGGTGCCGGGCGCGGCCGGCCTGCTCGCCTCCCTGCCCGGCGAACGCTGGGCCGTCGTCACCTCCGCCTCCCGGCGGCTCGCGGACGCCCGCCTCGGCGCGGCCGGGCTGCGTCCCAAGACGCTGGTCACGGCGGACGACGTCACCCGTGGCAAGCCCGACCCCGAACCGTTCCTGCTCGCCGCCCGGCTCCTCGGCGTGGACCCGGCCCGCTGCCTGGTCTTCGAGGACGCGCCCGCCGGGCTCACGGCCGCCCGGGCCGCCGGTATGCGGACCGTGGCCTTGGCCACAACCCACCTCCACGCCGAACTGGTCGCCGACGCGGTCGTCGACGACCTCTCCGCCGTGTCGGCCCAGGTCACGGCCGGGGGAGTGGAGATCCGTATCGCCGGCTGAGACCGGCCCCCGACCCGCGCCGCCGCTCAGAGGGCGTCCGCATGCTGCGACGGAGGAGTCCGCTATGCGGACGGCCCCCTTGGCAAAGTACTGACGTCTGCTTTACTTACCGCATGACCAGGACGAGCTACCGCGCCCCCGCGACCGAGGCGATCACGACGCCCGGTGCTCGTTGTCTGTGTCGAATGTGCGCCAACTGAGGGCCCCTGCCTGAGCCTCGCGCCCCGAAGCGAGGACAACAGCCGCGCCGTTTCCCGTACCACCTGAGGGCCTTCCCGGGCCCCCACGGTTGTGTACGGACCGCGCACGCCCCCCGCACACGCCGCCTCCCGGTCACCCACCGCATCGGCCGTGCCGTGTCGCCCTGAGCTGTGCCCACGCCCACCCCCCGTCTCCCTGACCCATGCCCATGCCCCTGCCCCCTGCCCATGCCTCGCGCCGGCGGATCCTCCGCCGCGCCCCCGACTGTGACGGAACCCCCCTGTGATCACTACTACGGGCCTGACGAAGGTCTACCGGTCCGCCCGCGGGCGCGGCCGGGAGATCACCGCGCTCGACGGTGTCGACCTCCACGTCCGCGAGGGTGAGGTCTTCGGTGTCGTCGGACAGAGCGGCGCCGGAAAATCCTCACTCATCCGCTGCGTCAACCTCCTCGAACGCCCCACCTCCGGCACCGTGACCGTCGCGGGCCAGGACCTCACCGCGCTCGCGGGCCGGGGCCACCGGGCCGGCAAGGAGCTGCGCCGGGCCCGCAGTTCGATCGGCATGGTCTTCCAGCACTTCAACCTGCTGTCCTCCCGCACGGTCGAGGACAACGTCGAACTGCCCCTGGAAATCCTCGGCGTCCCCGCCCGCGAACGCACCCGCCGCGCCCTCGAACTCCTCGACCTGGTAGGCCTCGCCGACAAGGCCAAGGCCTACCCCGCGCAGCTCTCCGGCGGCCAGAAGCAGCGGGTCGGCATCGCCCGCGCCCTGGCGGGCGACCCCAAGGTGCTGCTCTCCGACGAGGCGACCAGCGCCCTCGACCCCGAGACCACCCGCTCGATCCTCCAGCTGCTGCGCGACCTCAACCGCCAACTCGGCCTCACCGTGCTGCTCATCACCCACGAGATGGAGGTCGTGAAGACGATCTGCGACTCGGCCGCGCTGATGCGCGCGGGCAGGATCGTCGAGTCGGGGACGGTGAGCGAACTGCTCGCCACCCCGGGCTCCGAGCTGGCCCGTGAGCTGTTCCCGGTGGCGGGAGACGCCTCGGGCCCCGGCCGTACGGTCGTCGACGTCACCTTCCAGGGCGAGGCCGCCACGCGGCCGGTGATCTCCCAGCTCTCCCGTACGTACAACATCGACATCTCGATCCTCGGCGCGGCGATGGACACCGTCGGCGGCCGGCAGATCGGCCGGATGCGGATCGAACTGCCCGGCGCGTACGAGGAGAACGTCGTCCCGGTCGGCTTCCTGCGCGAGCAGGGGCTCCAGGTCGAGATCGTCGGCGCTCCCGACCCCGGTCTCACCAAGGAAGGTGCCAAGTGACCTGGTCCGAGATGCAGCCCCTGCTGTCCCAGGGGACCGTCGACACCCTCTACATGGTGCTGTGGTCCGGGCTCGTCACCGTCGCCGGCGGACTGCCCCTCGGCATCCTGCTGGTCCTCACCGACAAGGGCGGACTGCTCCAGAACGCCCCGGTGAACAAGGTCGTCGGTGTGATCGTGAACATCGGCCGCTCGCTGCCGTTCATCATCCTGCTGATCGCCCTGATCCCCTTCACCACCTTCGTGGTCGGCACCTTCATCGGCCCGACCGCCATGATCGTGCCGCTGGCGATCGGCGCCATCCCGTTCTTCGCCCGCCTGGTCGAGACCGCGATCCGCGAGGTCGACCACGGACTGGTCGAAGCCGTCCAGGCCATGGGCGGCTCCATCCCCACCATCGTCCGCAAGGTCCTGCTGCCGCAGGCCCTGCCGTCGATCGTCTCCGGGACCACCACCACCGTCATCGCACTCATCGGCTACTCGGCGATGGCCGGGGCGGTGGGAGGCGAAGGCCTCGGTTCCAAGGCCGTCACGTACGGATTCCAGCGCTTCGAGAACGGCTTCATGATCGCCACCGTCGTGGTGCTGGTCCTGATCGTCACCGTGATCCAGCTGATCGGCGACCTGGCCGTACGACTGCTGGCGCGCCGGGTCCGTACCGCGTAGGCCGCACAACACCACACACCCGCACGGTCCGTCACGGCCCGCACTCCTTGTCCGGGCCTCCCCACCGCACACCGGAAAGAGGCACTCTTCGTGCGCACCACCATCAAGCTCACCGCCGCTGCCGCCACCGCCGCTCTCGCCCTCACCCTGAGCGCCTGCGGCACGTCGTCCGATCCGGCCCCCAAGGCCGCCGACGGCGCCAAGGCCGACGAGTCCAAGCCCCTGCTCGTCGCCGCGTCCCCGACGCCGCACGCCGACATTCTCACCTTCATCAAGAAGAACCTGGCGGCCAAGGCCGGACTCAGGCTCGACGTCAAGGAGTTCACGGACTACGTCCTGCCGAACACCGGCACCGAGAGCGGCGAGGTCGACGCCAACTACTTCCAGAACAAGCCCTATCTGGACGACTTCAACAAGAAGAACGGCACCCACATCGTGCCGGTCGTCAACGTCCACCTGGAGCCGCTCGCCCTCTACTCCAAGAAGGTCGGGGAACTGAGCGGGCTCAAGGCCGGCCAGAGCATCGCGATCCCCAACGACACCGTCAACGAGGGCCGCGCCCTCAAGCTCCTCGCCGACAACGGTGTGATCACGCTCAAGGACGGCGTCGGCGGCAGCGGTTCGCTGGCCGACATCAAGGACGACAAGGGCCTCACGTTCAAGGAACTGGAAGCCGCCACCCTGCCCCGCGCCCTCGACGACGTGGACGCCGCCGTCATCAACGGCAACTACGCCATCGAGGCCGAGCTCAACCCCGCCCAGGACTCCATCGCCCTGGAGAAGACCGAGAACAACCCGTACGCCAACTTCCTCGCCGTGAAGGAGGGCAACGAGAAGGACCCGCGGGTGCTGAAGCTCGCGAAGCTCCTCAACTCGCCCGAGGTGAAGAAGTACATCGAGGACACCTACAAGAACGGCGCGGTCCTGCCCGCCTTCGGCCCCGCCGCGTAACGGGGCGCCGCCCTCCGTCCCACGCCGTCCGTTCGGCACGAGCCCCGCGCACCCCGGTCGTGCGCGGGGCTCCCCCGATGCTGCATGCTGTGCATTTACGACGGACTGAGGCATGGAGCTGCGCATGACTACCTTTCCGGACGTGTCCATCAGCACGGAGCGGTTGGTGCTGCGCCCCTTCGAACCGTCGGACATCCCCGCGCACGTCGAGATGATGAACGACGAGATGGTCACCGCCTGGACGTCCGTGCCCCACCCGTACACCCAGGAGGACGCCGAGCGGTGGGTCCACACCATCGCCCCCGCCGAGCGCACCGGCGGACGCGGCATCGTCTTCGCCGTCACCGAGTTCCTCACGCAGCGGCTCGTCGGCATCGTGCGGCTCCACCACACCAACTGGCGCGCCCTCGCCACCGAGGCGCAGTACGTCACCGCCCCCTGGGCGCGAGGCGAGGGGTACGCCACCGAATCGGTGCTCGCCGTCGCCCAATGGCTGTTCCGCGACCAGAAGTTCGAGCGCATCGAGGTGCGTACGGCCGCCGACAACACCGCCTCCCAGCAGGTCGCCCAGAAGATCGGCTGCATCAGCGAGGGCGTGCTGCGCAGCGCGTGGATAGCGCGTACGCAGACCGAGGACGGCGGCTGGACGGACTTCCGCACCGACCTCCTGGTCTGGAGCCTGCTGCCCGAGGATCTGGAAGGTGTGGCGGAGCAGATGGCGGACAGCGGATACGCGTCCTTCACGGACTGGAACTGACCACCGCGCGTCCTCGATCGACCCTCGCCACCACCGACCCTCGCCACCACCGACCGACGTTCACCGCCCCCGACCGACCGCCACCCGGCGACACATTCCTGGAGACTTGAAGAAGATGGCCGACCGCGTCACGGTGATCGGCTGGGACGGCTCACCCCTTACCGCTGCCGGCAACTCCGCCCTGTCCGCCGCGACACTGGTCGCCGGAGCCGCCCACCATCTGGCCCTCCCCGAGATCCCCGCGGGCGCCGAGCGCGTCCAGCTCGGCAGTATCGACCTGGCGGCCCGCCGGATCGCCGGGCACCGCGGCAGCGCGGTGGTCCTCGCCGACGGCGACCCCGGCTTCTTCGGTGTCGTACGGACGTTGCGCGACCCGGAACACGGCCTGGAGGTCGAGGTCGTCCCCGCCGTCTCCGCCGTGGCGGCGGCCTTCGCCCGGGCCGGCATGCCCTGGGAGGACGCCCAGATCGTCGTCGCCCACGCCCGTACGCTGCGCCGCGCCGTCAACGTGTGCCGGGCGCACACCAAGGTCGCCGTCCTCACCTCCCCGGGCGCGGGCCCCGCCGAACTGGCCCTGCTCCTCGAAGGGGTCCACCGCACCTTCGTCATCTGCGAGGAACTGGGCACCGACCGCGAGAAGGTCAGCGTCCTCACCTCCGACAAGGCGGCCGACCACGAGTGGCGCGACCCCAACGTCGTGATCGTCATCGGCGGCATCGGGACCGCCGTCTCCCCGGTCAGCGGCTGGATCGCGGGCCGCGACCCCGCCTACCCGCCGGCCGAGCGGGGCTGGGCGCTGCCCACCGAGGAGTACGGGATAGAGCTCGACGAGGGCGAGTCGACCTGGCTGCGCGCCGCCCAGCTCTCCCGGATCGGCGCCCGTACCGGCGATCTCGTCTGGGACATCGGCTCCGGCAGCGGGGCACTCGCCGCCGAGGCGGCCCGCTTCGGCGCCGCCGTGATCGCCGTGGACGACGAGCCGGGGGCGTGCGCCAGCACAGCGGCGGCGGCCCGGCGCGCCGGTGTTCAGCTCCAAGTCGTCCAAGGACGCGCCCCCCACGTTCTGGAGCGCCTGCCCGAGCCGGATGTCGTACGGATCGGGGGCGGCGGGATCGACGTCGTCATCGCCGTCGCCGACCGCAGGCCCGAGCGCATCGTGACCCACGCGGCCAACCGTGACGAGGCGGAAGCCATCGGAACTGCCTTGCGCGACGGGGGATATGCGGTGGAATGTGTTCTGCTCCAGTCCGTCGATCTCGACACCGCGGACTGGTCGGAACGCGAGCGGTCCGTGGTCTTCCTGGTGTCCGGACAGCGCCCCGACACGACCTCCTGACGGCCCCGCGCACCCCGTTGCCGCTCCGCCCCCTGCCTCCGGTTGTCGTAGACCCGGGGTAGGCTGGCCGATCGTTGTACCGCAGCCGGGCGTTCGTCGCTTCGTTCGTCAATGTCCGGAAAAGGGGCCCGTTTTGGGCCTTGATGTGGTACAGCGAAAACCGGGGGAAGCGCGACGTGGCGCAGCCCACAGCGGGCCGTGTCGTGCCGCGCGACGCCCGCGCTCGTTGTTCCATGACAAGCGCGGGGAGCACCGACGATCTGCGGAGCCGTCGCCCCGGTGAAGGGCCGTAGGAGCACAACCAATGGGCGAGGGGTACGCATGACTGACACCGGCCAGGTCCCGGGCGAGGTACTGCCGGAGAACGCGGGCATGGTGGAGCAGCACGGCGTCCCCGCGCCGAGTGCGTACGCGTACCCGGACCCGGACGCGTTGTACCCGGACCCGCTGCGCCCGGACCCGTCGTACGGCGATGCGGTGTACCCGGACGCGGTGTATCCGGAGGCGGCCTATCTGGAGCCCTCGTACCAGCAACCCCCGTATCAGGAGACCCCGTACCAGGACACGTCGTACGGGGAGCAGGCCTACGCGGGCCCCTCGGAGACGGTGGTGGAGGACGAGGACCTGCTGCTCATGCCGAGCGCGCAGGGGGCGTGGGGCGATCCGATGCCGGTGGCTCCGCCGGAGCCGGTGCGGGTCGAGCAGCAGGCGCCGCCTATAGAACAGCCGGCGCCGCTGGCGGAGCCGGTTTCCCCTTCCCTTTCGGCGCCGGTCACGGCGTCGGTTCCGGACCCGGTCCCGGATGTGTACGAGCCGCCGCGGGAGTTCCCGGCCGAGCAGGGGTTCGTGGCCGAGCAGGCGTTCCAGGCCACGGAGTTCACGGCGCCGGAGGCGCTCGTCGCGCCGCCGGTGGAGCAGGTGCCGGCCGCGCAGGTGCCGGTTGCGCAGGTCTCCCACGACGAGGTTCCGGCGGGCGAGGAGTCCACGGGCCAGGAGCCGGGCGACCAGCAGGTGGTGGAACAGGACGCGGTGGGCCAAGAGGTGGCCGGCCAGGAGCCCACCCCGCAGGAGCCCACGGCCCCCGAGCCGACGGCGCGGGAGTCCACGGACCAGGGATCCACGGAGCAGGGATCCCCCGGCCCGGAATCTCCCGTCCAGGAATCTCCTGTCGAGGAATCACAGGAGCCACCCGTCCAGGGATCGCTCGGACGCGGCCTGAAACTGCACCAGCCGGAGGCGCACGAGACCGACGGCCGGGACTCCGGTGCGGTGGATCTCACCGGTGTACGGATCCCCCGGCCCGAGCCGACCCCTGTCCGGGCAGCGCCCGCCCCCGCCCCGACTCCGGCGCCCGTGCGTCGGCCGCTGCACCTGGGCCCGCCCGTGCCGGACACCTCCGGCGGGGTGGTGCGCTCGCTGGCCGACCGTGGGCCCGCCGCGACACCGTCCCGCGCGGTCCGGGTACGGAACCGCGCGCAGCCCACCCCGACTTCGGGCCCTGAGTACCTGGACATCCCGCGTGAGGACGCCGCGGTGGCCCCGGCCGTCCCCGTTCCCCAGCTGAGCGAGATCCCGCCGCAGGCGGGCCCCCCCTGGAGCGCCGAGACGGCGGCCCCGGCAGAAACGGTCGTTCAAGAACCCGAACCGGTCGCGGCGGAGCCGCGGCCCGAGTCGGCCGAAGCGGTACAGGAACCGCCCGCGGCGGAGGAGTTCGTACCGGCCGAGGCCGAGGCGCAACTGCCCCTGACCGAGCCCGAGCCGCAGCCCGAGCTGATCTCCGAGCAGGCGCCGGAAGAGACGCCCGGGGTGACGGAGCAGGCCGACCAGGCCCCGGAGGTCCCGGAAGCGATCGTGCCGGTGGCGGAACCGGAGGCCGTACAGGAACCGGTCGTGGAGCCGGCGCCCGTACCGGAGGCGATCCCCGTACCGGAGGCGATCCCCGCCCCGGTGGCGGACATCGCCCCGGTGGCGGAGCCGGACCCGGAGCCGCTGCCGGAGCCCACCCCCGAGGCAACGCCGGAACCCGAGCCCGAGCAGGACGTCGAACCTGAGCCGGAAGCCGCGTCCGCACCCGAGGCCGAACTCGCCCCGCCCGCGCCCGAGAGCGCCCCCGAGCCCGAGCCCGAGGCCGCCTCCGTACCGGAAACAGACGAAGCGACACCCCTCGCGGCCGAAGCGGCACCAGCAGCGGAACCAGCCCCCCTACCCGTAGCAGCGGAGCCAGCCCCCCTACCCGTAGCAGACGAAAGCATCGCCGCGGCGTCCGGCTACGACGACGCGGAGCGCGACGCCGTGCTGCGCGTGATGCGCGAACGCCGCGACATCCGCAACGGCTTCCGCTCCGACCCGATCCCGCACGAAGTGCTGCTCCGCGTCCTGGAGGCCGCGCACACCGCGCCGAGCGTCGGCCACTCCCAGCCCTGGGACTTCGTGGTGATCCGCTCGGCGGAGACCAGGCGTTCCATGCACGAACTGGCGCAGCGCCAGCGCGAGGCGTACGCGAAGTCGCTGCCCAAGGGCCGCGCGAAGCAGTTCAAGGAACTGAAGATCGAGGCCATCCTCGAAACCCCGGTGAACATCGTGGTCACCGCCGACCCGACGCGCGGCGGCCGGCACACCCTCGGCCGCCACACGCAGCCGCAGATGGCGCCGTATTCCTCCGCGCTCGCGGTGGAGAACCTCTGGCTCGCGGCCCGCGCGGAAGGGCTCGGCGTCGGCTGGGTCAGCTTCTTCGACGAGCGCGAGATGGTACGGGCGCTGGGGCTGCCCGAGCACCTGGAGGTCGTGGCGTATCTGGTGGTCGGGTACGTGGACGAGTTCCCGGAGGAGCCCGAACTGATGCAGGCGGGCTGGTCCAAGCGCCGCCCGCTGTCCTGGGTCGTCCACGAGGAGACGTACGGCCGCCGCGCGCTGCCCGGCGGGGAGCCCCAGGATCTGCTCCAGGAGACGGTCGCGGCGATCCGTCCGCTGGACGCGAAGGCGCTGGGGGAGGCGTGGGAGCGCCAGAAGCGGATGACGAAGCCGGCCGGCGCGCTCGGCATGCTGGAGATCATCTCCGCCCAGCTCAGCGGTCTGTCGCGGCTGTGCCCGCCGCCGATCCCGGAGCCGGCGGCGGTGGCGATCTTCGCGGGTGACCACGGGGTGCACGCCCAGGGGGTGACCCCGTGGCCGCAGGAGGTGACCGCGCAGATGGTCGCGAACTTCCTCGGCGGGGGCGCGGTGTGCAACGCGTTCGCCAACCAGGTCGGCGCCGAGGTCTGTGTGATCGACGTGGGTGTCGTGGGCGACCTCCCGGCCACCCCGGGGCTGCTGCCCCGCAAGGTACGGGCGGGCACGGCGGACTTCACGACCGGTCCCGCGCTGAGCCGCGAGGAGGTGCTCGCGGCGATCGAGGTGGGCATCGAGACGGCCCGCGATCTGGTGGCGGCGGGCAACAAGGCGTTGCTGACGGGGGAGATGGGCATCGCCAACACCACGGTGTCGGCTGCGCTGATCTGCGTGTACACGGGCCAGGACCCGGCGGAGGTCACCGGCCGGGGCACCGGCATCAACGACGAGACGCACGCGCGGAAGATCGATGTCGTACGGCGTGGCCTCGACCTCCACCGCCCCGACCCGGCCGACCCGGTGGGCGTCCTGGCGGCGGTGGGCGGCCTGGAACACGCGGCGCTGGTCGGTTTCCTGCTGGGCGGCGCGTCGTTGCGTACGCCGGTGATCCTGGACGGCGTGAGCGCGGGCGCGGCGGCGCTGGTGGCGCGGGCGATCGCGCCGGAGGCCCTGGCGGCCTGCATCGCGGGCCACCGCAGCGCGGAGCCCGGCCACGTGGCGGCCCTCAACAAGCTCGGTCTGCGCCCCCTGATCGACCTGGACCTCCGCCTGGGAGAGGGCACGGGCGCGCTCCTGGCCCTCCCGGTGGTGCAGAGCGCGGCGCGGGCGATGCACGAGGTGGCGACGTTCGACTCGGCGGGCGTCACAGAGAAATGAGCGGGAACGGGGCGTAGTGAGCGTGAAACCGCAGACCGACACCACCACCATCACTGCCACCACCGACCAGGCGCCGGCCGATCCCGCCGCCACCGACGACGCGCCGGCCACCCAGCCCGTGGGCTACTGGAGCGGGCTCGCCCATGCGGCCGTGACCCGGCATCTGCGGGACGCGCTGGCCAGGATCGACGTCACGCAGCCGCAGTACTGGGTACTCAACCGCGTACACGGCGCCCCGACGGCGCCGAGCCGCGAGGAGGTGGTCACCCAACTGACCCCCCTGGCGGACGGCCCGCACGAGATCGCCAGGGTCATCGGCCAACTGCTCCACCGCGGCTGGCTCCGCCTCGACACCGGGCAGCACGTACACCTCACCGACGCGGGAGAGGCTGCCAGGGTCCGGCTGCGCGAACTGGTGACCGAAGTACGCGCCGTGGTCCACCGGGGCATCAGCGACGCGGAGTACGTGGCCGCGCTCAAGGTGCTGCGCACGATGGTCGCCAACGTCGAGGGTGACGTGGCCTTCTAGCGCCGTGACCGTAAACAGTCACCGGAGCCGGCTCCGGCCGCCGGAACCCCGTCAGGCTCTTTCGAGCTTGCGGGCCAGCAGGCAGGCGCGCGGTCTGTTCACCCGTCCGCCGGGCTCCTGCTCCAGCCGCGCGGTGACGACGAGTCCTGCTTGCTCCAGCAGGCCGACCATGTGGTCCAGGGGCAGGAGGTACGACTCGTAGGACACCGGACGCCCGTAGCCCTGGGTCGGCCGGAGTCTTTCATCGCCGACATAGTCTCCCCAGAGCAGGTGGCCGCCGGGCGCGAGCGTGCGGTGGAACTCGGCGCACACGTCGGGCAGCCACCGCGGGGGCGTGTGGTGGGTGGAGTACCAGGCAAGGATGCCGCCTAGTTCGTCGTCCGCCATCTCCAGCGCGGTCATCGAGCCTTCGTGGAACCGCAGGTTCGGGAAGGCCTGCCGGGCCAGCCCGATCATCTTCGGCGACAGATCGACGCCGAAGGCGGGCACTCCCAGCCCGGCCAGATACGCCGTCACGCGGCCGGGGCCGCATCCCAGGTCCGCGACCGGCCCCGGACCAGCCGTCCGTACGAGCTCGGCGAACCCCGCCAGCATCGCGCGTGACAGCGGGTCCATCGCGGCGGGCGGCGGGACGCGTTCGACGTAGTCGGCGGCGACCGTGTCGTACGACTCGCGCACGGCGGCCAGGAAGGAGGGCTCAGCCATGCGGGGGACCCTAGACCAGGGAACTGACAGGCCGCGTCAGGACCTTGACCCGAGCCGTCAGGCAGGCCCCTCCAGGGCGAGCACGTGCGGTCCGCCCGCCGGCTCGACGGCGGTACGAGGCGGTCGCCCGCCCGGCCGATGGCTCGGCCAACGGGCCGACGCCGGGCCGCAGCAGCCACGCCGGAACGCCGGTCCGCCGGAACGCCAGTCTCGTGAGCGGGCTGTCGGTCGGGCCGCCGTCCCACGTGGACCGCCCCCGCCCCGCCCACCCCCGTCCGCCCAGGGCACCCGGGCGACCATGGGTCCGGTCAGTCGGGGCCGGATGTCGGCTGCGACCCCGGTGAACGGGGGGCATACAGGAGGACGGTCTGTCGTGACAGCCGTCCCGGGCAGGGGGGCCGGGCCTGGCGCACCGCAGCGCACCACACCGCCGTCCAGCCGAACCGCTCGCCCGGACACGGCCCCGCGCCCGGCCACGCCCCCGCCCAGCGCAGCGCCCCGCCCAGCGCAGCGCCCCGCCCGGCCGGGGCCTCATCCGGCTCCGGGGGTCCCCGTAAGCTGGTTCCCGGGAGTCACCCCATCTCACCAGCCGCTTCAGGAGTCCCTACCGACATGGCCGAGCACGCCGAGCACCCCGCCTACCCCGTCGGACTCCGCCTGTCCGGGCGGCGCGTCGTTGTTGTCGGCGGCGGGCAGGTCGCCCAGCGCCGGCTGCCCGCGCTCATCGCGGCGGGCGCCGACGTCGTGCTCGTGTCGCCCTCCGCGAAGGCGTCCGTCGAGGCCATGGCGGAGGCCGGCGAGATCCGCTGGGAGCGCCGCCGGTACGAGGAGGGCGACCTCGCAGGCGCCTGGTACGTCCTCGTCGCCTCCAGCGACCCCGTCGCGAACACCACCGCCTCGGCCGAGGCGGAACGCCACCGCGTCTGGTGCGTCCGCAGCGACGACGCGGAGGCCGCCACCGCCTGGACCCCCGCCACCGGCCGCAGCGAGGGCGTCACCGTCGCCGTGCTCACCGGCCGCGACCCGCGCCGCTCCGCCGCCGTCCGCGACGCCGTCGTCGAGGGCCTGCGCGACGGCACCCTCGCCGCGCCCCACCACCGCGCCCGCACCCCCGGCGTCGCCCTCGTCGGCGGCGGACCCGGCGACCCGGACCTGATCACCGTGCGCGGCCGCCGCCTCCTCTCCGAGGCGGACGTCGTCATCGCCGACCGCCTCGGCCCCCGCGACCTCCTGGACGAGCTGCCGCCGCACGTCGAGGTGATCGACGCGGCGAAGATCCCGTACGGCCGTGCCATGGCCCAGGAGGCGATCAACGAGGCGCTGATCGAACACGCGAAGGCGGGCAAGGCCGTGGTCCGCCTCAAGGGCGGCGACCCGTTCGTCTTCGGACGCGGTATGGAGGAGGTCCACGCCCTCGCCGCCGTCGGCATCCCCTGCGTGGTGGTCCCCGGCATCTCCAGCTCCATCAGCGTCCCGGGCGCCGCGGGCATCCCCGTCACCCACCGCGGGGTGGCCCACGAGTTCACGGTGGTCAGCGGCCACGTCACCCCCGACGACGCGCGCTCCCTGGTCGACTGGGCCGCGATCGCCCGCCTGCGCGGCACGCTGGTCCTCCTGATGGCCGTCGACAAGATCGGCGCCATCGCCCAGGCCCTCATCGAGCACGGCAAATCGCCCGAGACCCCCGTCGCCCTGGTCCAGGAAGGCACCACCGCCGCCCAGCGCCGCGTCGACGCGACGCTCGCGACGGTGGCCGAGGCCGTACGGACCCATGACGTACGTCCTCCGTCCGTCATCGTCGTCGGGGACGTCGTGGCCCTCGGTTGACGGGTTCCGCGCGCGGCGGGGCGTGACGACGGCGCTCACCGGTCCCCAGGCACGAGGCAGGGACCGGTGAGCGCTCTTGAAAGGAGAAGGTATGGCGTTGTGGAGCGTCCCGGGCGAGGACGACGGGACGACCGACTCCGCACTGATCACGGAGCGCGTCCTCGGCAAGGCGGGACGCGACGGCGCGACCCGAGCCCGGCAGGATCTACCGCCCCTGGACCACCCCTGAGCCCGGCCGGGCTTCCGCCGAGGCCCGGGGCCACCCTCCCCCGCCCCCCGTGGCCACGCACCCGCCGTCCTCAAGGCAGGATGAGCACGTGGCTGAACTCATCACCGTCGACGACCCGGACGACCCCCGCCTGCACGACTACACCGGCCTGACCGACGTGGAGCTGCGCCGCAGGCGCGAGCCCGCGGAAGGCCTCTTCATCGCCGAGGGCGAGAAAGTCATCCGGCGAGCGACCGAAGCCGGCTACACGATGCGGTCCATGCTCCTCTCCGCCAAGTGGGCCGACCCCATGCGGGACGTGATCGACGCCGCGCGGGCCCCCGTGTACGCGGTCACCCCCGACCTCGCCGAGCGTGTCACGGGCTACCACGTCCACCGGGGCGCCCTCGCCTCCATGCGGCGCAAGCCGCTCCCGGAGCCGGCCGAGGTGCTCCGTACGGCCCGCCGCGTCGTGGTCATGGAAGCCGTCAACGACCACACCAACATCGGCGCGATCTTCCGCAGCGCGGCGGCGCTCGGCATGGACGCCGTCCTGCTCTCGCCGGACTGCGCCGACCCGCTCTACCGCCGGTCCGTGAAGGTCTCGATGGGCGCGGTCTTCGCCGTACCGTACGCACGGCTGGACGCCTGGCCCAGGTCCCTGGACACCGTACGGGGGGCGGGTTTCCGGCTGCTCGCGCTGACCCCGCACGAGAAGGCCGTCCCGATGGACGAGGCCGCTCCGCACCGCCTGGAACGGGTCGCGCTGATGCTGGGCGCGGAGGGCGACGGACTGTCGGCGCGGGCCCTGGACACCGCCGACGCGTGGGTACGTATCCCCATGGCGCACGGGGTCGACTCGCTGAACGTGGGCGCGGCGGCGGCGGTCGCGTTCTACGCGGTCACGACGGGCCGCCCGGCGGACTGAGCGCGCGGCCGGCGGCCAGGCGGCCGGCGGACCGGGCGGGCCGGCTCGGAGCCGCCGCCCCGCTCAGAGCTGCTGCGCCGCCGCGATCCCCAGGGCGACGATCAGCGTCACCACCACGAACACGATCAGGCGCTGCCGCAGCAGCCGGGGGTTGGCGGGGCGGCGGCTGCCCGTGGTCGGCCGTGGTGCCGTGTTCGGCCGCCCGCCCTTACGCGCGCCGGCGCCGTCCCGCTGCTGCGGAGGCCGCCGGCCGCTCGTACGGGGAGGCCCGCCCCGGGAGACACCGGAACGGGAAGCCGTGGAGCCGGAGGGACGGCTCTGGGGCCCGCGTTCCCGTTCCCGCTCCCGGTCGGAGCCACGCTCCCGCTCGCGGTCCCGTTCCGGACCCCGTTCCCGCTCACGATCCCGCTCGGGACCCCATTCCATCCGCTCCGTGTAGCGCTCGGTCAGCCGCCCCGTCGCCATGTCCTGCTCCGTACGGTCCCGCTGGGCCGGCGGCCTGATCTCGGCGACGCCCTGCGCCTCCCTGGCGGCGATCTCCTTGAGCCGCATCGAGAGTTGGAGCGTGCTCGGCCGGTCCTCGGGATCCTTGGCCAGGCAGGCCCGTACCAGCGGCGCGAGCGCGTCCGGCACCCCGTACAGCTGCGCCTCCTCGTGCACCACCCGGTAGAGCATGACCTCCGAACTGCCCTGCCCGAACGGGGAGTCGGCGGTGGCCGCGTACGCCAGCGTGGCGCCGAGCGAGAACACGTCGGTGGCCGGGGTCACCGCCACCCCCCGCACCTGTTCGGGCGCGAGGAATCCCGGCGAGCCGACGGCCGTACCGACATGCGTCAGCGTGCTCGCGCCGGTCGCCCAGGCGATGCCGAAGTCGATGATGCGGGGGCCCTTGGGGGAGAGCAGGATGTTCGACGGCTTGAGGTCGCGGTGCACCACCCCCGCCTCGTGCACGGCCACCAGGCCCTCGGAGAGCGCCGCGCCCACGGAGGCCACCTCGGCGGCGCTCAGCGGGCCGTCCTCGTTGACCTTGTCGTGCAGCGAGGGCCCCGGCACGTACTGCGTCGCGAACCACGGCCGCTCCGCGTCCAGGTCCGCCGCGACCAGCCGGGCCGTACAGCCGCCCCGGATCCGCCGCGCGGCGGACACCTCGCGGGCGAACCGCGAGCGGAACTCCTGATCCTCGGCCAGATCCGGCCGGATCACCTTCAGCGCGACCCGCTGGCCGCGCCGGTCGGACCCCAGATAGACGACACCCATGCCGCCTGCGCCCAGCCGCCGGTGAAGCCTGAACGAACCGACGACACGCGGGTCCTCGCGCCGGAGCCGCATCATCGCCATGTCCATCCCCGCTGCCCGGTCGTCCGTGTGACGTGGCACAGCTTACGTACCCGCGCCCCGGCGCGCTCATAGGCCGCGCCCTCGCGGGCCGACCGATTGTCAGTGCGGGGTGGGAAACTTGAAGAGTGGTCAGGGGACGGCGGATCCAGGTCCCTTGGCCCGTGCGAGATCTCAAAGGTCCGTCGCAGAAGGGGGATTGGATCGTGAAGGGTGACCGGGTGGAGATAGTCGTGGACGCCGGGGACACGACGCGTACGTACGAAGTGGTGGCAAGCCGGGCAGGCCGCCGGGTGGAGACGGCGGTGCGCAGGGGGGTGGTGGAAGTGAGCGAAGTCACCCGCAACGGCACGGTGGTCCGCACCGCCAGGTTCATGGCGACGCGGGTGCTCGCTCTGGTGGAGCAGCCGGTCCCGAGGGAGGAGGCGTCGGAGCGTCCCCTCCGGGAAGACCCCAAGTCCTGAGGCGTTGTCGTACGTGCTTTCTCCACCCAGGGGAGTACGTGATCAGTACCGGGCTCATCCTCCGGGAGGCCCGGCAATCGGTACGCGGGCATGACGACCGGGCGCGCTCGCGTCCCTAGTGTTGAGGTCAAGCGGCGAGTGCAAGTACTCGTCCCCCGAGGTCGGACACTCGCCGCTGCCAATCTGACAGGAGAGGGACCATGGCGGACACGGCATCGCGGGCATTGATCCGCACGCAGGGACGCAAGGCTTTCGCCGCGTTCGGCGGCCGCCGGTCCGGTACGCGCCACCCGCTGGTGGCGACGGCGATGGTCCTCCCCCTGGCGGCTCTGCTCGTGGTCGTCTTCGGCGGCTGGGAAGCAGTGGTCACACAAGCGTCGTCCGTGGGCGTGATGCTGGGGCGCTGAGCGGCGCCCCAGACCCGGGAGAGCGGCCCGGGTCAAGGACATCCGGCCAACAACCCCGTGGGGACGGGGGTGCGGCGGACGGCAGCGTTTGGCCGGTCAGCTGGGGAGCTGACCGGCCATCGCGCTGCCCGGCCCCGGATCACCCTGACCTGTCGTCCCGGGACTGCCCTGCGGCCATGGCCGAGCCTCCTGGCCGCAGCGATGAAGGGCCCCGGCCTCCGGACGCCTCTCCGGCGGCGACGCCCGCTGCGGCCGCGCCTCTCGACCATGGCGACGAAGGGGCCGAAGGCGTGCGCCCCGAACGTGTCCCCGGCGGTGGCCTACGTCAGAGCCACGCATCCTGGCCCTGACGACCGACGCGCCTGACGGCGAGTCCGGGCTCCGCGTTCCGGACCTGCTGACGACGTGCCGGACTCGTTGGCCCACGGCACGTGCCGGGTGGGGGCCCGGTTGTTGCCGCGCTTTCCTGCTCCGACGAGGAGTGGGCCGGACCACGAGTCCGGGCTCCGCGTCCCGGACCCGGCCACGGACGGGCCGGGGGCGTGGATCTTCGCCCCGGGCCCGGTGGTCATGGCCGGACCTTCTCGGCCGGGGCGACGAAGGGGGCTGAGACGTGGCCCCGGACCTGTTCCCGACGGAGGCCCGGGTCTCCGGATTCCTGGCCCGACCGGCCCGACCGGCCCGACCGGCCCGACCACGAGCCGTGACTTCGCGTCCCGGACTCGCCCAGGGACGGGGTGGAGGCGTGAGCCCCCGCCCTTGCCCCGGTGGTGTCTTCGGTTCGCGCTGCGTCCTCCGGCCCGGGCCATGAGGGGTCCGACTGTCGGCCCTGACAAGCCCCCGCTCATGGATGCGCCTGCCTGGGCGCCAGAGTTCGCCGCCGGGCCCGCGCTGTGAACGGGGCCCGGCCCCGCACAGGCCCACGGCCTGGGCCCGAACCTGTTGGCCGGTCTCGGACGCCGACGCGGCCCGGCGGTGGACGCGCCCGCGTTCGGGGTCCGTCGGTGGCCACCGGCGTGTCTCCGGGCCGGTCTCTGGCCGCGCCCCCCGGAACGCGGACACGATCCTGGCTGTGGACGCCCCCGCGCCCGCCGAGCGTCCGTGTCCGTGGCCACGAGGTGCCTCCGGCCGGGCCCCGGAGCGCGCCCGTCGGACCCTGTTGCGGCTGCCCCTGCTGCCGCGCCTGTACGTGAACGGTCCACCCCGGCCCCGGGGTATCGCCTCATACGTGCCCCCGCGTCGCGAGGAGGGGCCGGGGCCGATGCCGGGCTTCTTCGGGCGGGGCGACCGGGTGTCGTGCCGTTGTTCTCCATGGCGTCGGACCCGTTCTCAAAGGCGCCCGTACACTCGTTCCAGCCCTACCGCCCGGGGGACCCGTGACCGCAGACGTCGTCAGCGCGCTCGTCCTTGTTGCTCGTCGGGCGGCACACCTCTCCGCGTCCCCGTCCTCCTGCCCCGCCTGCGGCGGCGACGGTGACGCCGTGCTCGCGGAACGGGCCGACGGGGTGGTCGTACGGCATGGCGACGCCGTGGCCAAGGCGCACGCCGACAGCACCGACCCGGCCGACCACCGCGCCAGGCTCGCGGTCGCCTCCCATCCGCTGCTCTCGGGGATCCTCCTGCCCCCGCTCCCGACCGCCGCCGGCGAAGTGTTCGGCCGGCCGGTCACGTCCTGGCCGTACGGCGCCCCCGTCGACCCGGCGGACCCGGACGCCGCGCCGTGGGAGGAGACCGGCACACTCCTCGCCCGGCTGCACTCCGTCCCCCTCGACGCCCTCTCCCGTACGCCCCTGCCCGCCATGCGCGGCCCCGCCAAGGTCGCCCGCGCCCTCGCCCGGCTGCGTGCCGTATCCCCCCTCGTCCCTCACCCGCTCCCCGGCCGTCCCGCGCCCCCGGCGGAACCCGCGACCGCCCCTCGCGCCGTCCGTCCGTCCGCCGGCGGGCAGGGCGATGCCCCCGGACACCCGGCCGCCGCGGAACCCGTTCACCGCGCCGCCGCCACGCTCCCCCCATGGGCCCGTGGCGAAGCGCCCCCGCCCCCGTCGCCCCGCGCGCTGTGCCACGGCGACCTGCACCTCGGGCAGCTGGTGCGCTATCCCGTATCCGGATCCGGCGGGGACTGGTTGCTCATCGACATCGACGATCTGGGTCCCGGCGACCCCGCCTGGGACCTCGCCAGGCCCGCCGCCTGGTACGCCGCCGGGCTGCTCCCGCCCGCCGCCTGGGAGCGGTTCCTCGGCGCCTACCGCGCCGCCGGCGGCCCCGCCGTGCCCGCCCACGGCGACCCCTGGCCCCGACTGGACGTCGCCGCCCGCGCCCTCACCGTCCAGACCGCCGCGCTCGCCCTCGTCAAATGCGCCGCCGAACACCGCGAACCCGACGACGTCGAGCGGTCGATGCTCGACGCCTGTGCCCGAATTGCAGCAATCCCGGCCGAGTTGGGGGCAGGTCCGCCGTCGTAGGGTGAACCGACTGCCGCCGGGCGTGTGTTCCGGCGGCGCCGAAGAGACGGCGAGGAGCTGAGCCGACGATGCAGTGTCCCAAGTGCCACGCAGCGATGCACACGTACAACCGCAACGGTGTCCAGATAGAGCAGTGCAGCGGCTGCCGGGGAATCTTCCTCGACTACGGCGAGCTGGAGTCCCTGACCCGCCTGGAGTCGCAGTGGGTGCAGCAGGCCCCGCCGCCCGTGCCGCCCGCCCCGCAGCAGGGCTACCCGGCCGCCCCGCCGGCCTACCCGGCGGCGCCCGCACCCGCGTGGGGCGCCCCGCAGCACGGCCAGCACGGCGGCCACTACGGTGGCCACGGCGGCCACCACAAGAACAAGAGCTTCGGCCGGATGCTGTTCTCGTCCTGACGGCACAGCGGTGTGAACGGAAGAAGCCCCTGGCCGTTGAACGGCCGGGGGCTTCTCTCGGTACGCGTGCGCGATACTGGGATTGAACCAGTGACCTCTTCCGTGTCAGGGAAGCGCTCTCCCGCTGAGCTAATCGCGCGGGACCCACATCATTACTCGCACCACTCACACATCGTGCTCATCTTGCGTGCGCGATACTGGGATTGAACCAGTGACCTCTTCCGTGTCAGGGAAGCGCTCTCCCGCTGAGCTAATCGCGCGGGACGTACCGATCATGCCGTTCTTGTCTGTCTCGCCTGTCCTGCGTGGACGATACTGGGATTGAACCAGTGACCTCTTCCGTGTCAGGGAAGCGCTCTCCCGCTGAGCTAATCGTCCTTGGAGGTGGAGACGGGATTTGAACCCGTGTAGACGGCTTTGCAGGCCGTTGCCTCGCCTCTCGGCCACTCCACCCGAGCGACGCGTTTTCCAACTGCGCCACGTGGGCCTGTCGTTTCCGTTCCGTGTGCACGGCCCGGCGACGAGTTGAACTCTAGCGGATTCCCGAGCCAGCACAAAAACGCGTTTGCGCAGCGTGCTGCGGTGCGTGCACGGTGCGTTCCGGCCGGAGCGGCGCGGTGGGGCTTGTTCTAGACTCGCAACCGTGCACGACCTCGCTCCTCTGGCCCGCTTCGGGAACCTCGTCGCCTCCGGGCTGCGGGACGTCACCCATGATCCCGAAGCCCTCGACTCCACGGGGTTCTGGGCGGTGGCCGCGGACTTCGAGGGTCACCTGACCTGCGCCCGCTTCGACGACGTACGGACGGAACCGGTGCCGGCGGCGGTCCCCGGGCGGTGGCGCGGACCCGGCGCGGGTGACTGGACGTCGTCGCTCGACCGCGCCGCGTACACCTCGGGCGTACGGCGTATCCGCGAGCACATCGCCGCCGGTGACGTCTACCAGGTCAACCTCTGCCGGGTCCTCTCGGCCCCCCTGCCCGACCCCGGCGCGGCCGACGTGGACGCCCTGACGGCCCTGCTCGCCCGCGAGCACCCCGCCGCGTACGCCGGTACGATCCGGCTCCCCGGGCACGGCGTCGAGATCGCCACCGCCTCGCCCGAGCTGTACCTGTCCCGCGACGACCTCACCGTCGAGTCCGGCCCGATCAAGGGCACCGCCCGTACGGCCGCCGAACTCCTGGACAAGGACCGCGCCGAGAACGTGATGATCGTGGACCTCGTCCGTAACGACCTGGGCCGTGTCTGCGCCCCCGGTTCCGTGACCGTCCCCGCGCTCCTGCGGGTCGAGCCGTACCCCGGGCTGGTTCACCTCGTGTCGACCGTACGGGGCGAACTCACCGAAAAGGCGGGCTGGTCCGACCTCCTGCCCGCCACCTTCCCGCCCGGCTCGGTCAGCGGCGCGCCCAAGTCCAGCGCCCTGGCGATCATCGAGGAGCTGGAAGCGGAGCCGCGCGGACCGTACTGCGGAGGCATCGGCTGGGTCGACGCCGACCGTGGCACGGCCTCCCTCGCCGTCGGCATACGCACCTTCTGGATCGACCGCACCACGGCGGCCGGGCCCGTCCTGCGCTTCGGCGCCGGCGCCGGCATCACCTGGGGTTCCGACCCCGAGGGGGAGTGGCGCGAGACGGAACTCAAAGCCGCCCGCCTCCTGGCCATCGCGTCAGGTGTGTACGGGGCGGGTGCGCACGGGGCGGACGAGTACGGCACGTACGAAGAAAGCGGAAGGACGGCCTCATGAAGATCTGGGTCAACGGCGCACTGCACCCCGCGGAATCCGCGCACGTATCCGTGCTCGACCACGGAATGACCGTCGGTGACGGCATTTTCGAGACCGTCAAGGCCGTCCACGGACAGCCCTTCGCCCTCACCCGCCACCTCGACCGGCTCACCCGCTCGGCCCGGGGCCTCGGACTGCCGGACCTCGACCTGGACGAGGTGCGCCGCGCCTGTACGGCGGTCCTCGACGCCAACCCGGCGGCCCTGGCCCGCCTCCGGATCACCTACACCGGCGGGCTCTCCCCCCTCGGCTCCGACCGGGGGGACGCGGGACCGACCCTCGTCGTCGCCGCCGGCGAGACGACGCGCCGCCCGGACACTACCGCCGTGATCACCGTCCCCTGGACGCGGAACGAACGCGGCGCCCTGACCGGCCTCAAGACCACGTCGTACGCGGAGAACGTCGTCGCCCTCGCCCGCGCGCACGAACAGGGCGCGTCCGAGGCCCTCTTCGCCAACACGGTGGGCCAACTCTGCGAGGGCACGGGCTCCAACGTCTTCGTCGTCCTCGACGGCGAACTGCACACCCCGCCCGTCGCGTCCGGCTGCCTGGCCGGCATCACCCGCGCCCTGACCGTCGACTGGACCGGCGCCCACGAGACCGATCTGCCGTTCGACGCCCTGGAGCGGGCGGAGGAGATCTTCCTGACCTCCACCCTCCGCGACGTCCAGGCCGTCCACCGCGTCGACGGACGCCAACTCCCCACGGCCCCGGGGCCGGTGACCGCCAAGGCGATGCGGGTGTTCGACGAACGTTCCGGCGCCGACCTCGACCCGTAGGACGTGCCACCGGGTCAAACCGGATGCTCCGGGGGCGGAGGACGGGTACAACTCCCCTGATGACCACCACACTGCGGCCGACCGAGCCGCTCCAGCAGACCGACGACGGCGCCCGCTCCCGTACGTACGAGGTATGTGTGAACAGCCGCCCCGTCGGGACGATCGCCCTCGGCACGGACCCCGGCTTCGGGCCCGCGGTCGGCGTGATCCAGGCGCTGCGGATCGACGGGCCCGACCGGCGGCGCGGGCGCGGTACGGTCGCGGCCCTCGCCGCCGAAGAGGTGCTGCGCGGCTGGGGATGCGGGGAAGTGCTGGCCTCCGTGGAGATCCCCGAGCAGGCCGCGCAGGCGGAGGACGCCGCCCCCGCCCTCCGCCTCGTCACCGCCCTCGGCTACACCGAACGCAGCAGCAACATGGTCAAGCCGCTGCCGTCCCGGCCGCCCGGGCTGCCCGCCGGCACCGTGGGCCGGCCGCTCGACGACAGCGAGTACGACGCCTGGTGGGCCGCTGCGGCCACGCGCTACGCGCAGGCCTGGATCGACCGGGGCGCCTCGCCCGAGCTGGCCAGGGCCAAGGCGGAGACGTCCAGGACGGAGGCACTGCCCGAAGGACCGGCCACCCCCGGCGTCTCCCTGAGCGCGCTGGTCCACGGGGGACAGGTCGTCGGCACGCTCTGGGTCTCCCGGCGCGAGGAGACGCGCGACGAGCCGGGCGCGTACGTGTACGACGTCGTGGTGGGGGAGGACCAGCGGGGCAAGGGGTACGGCCGCGCCCTGATGCTGCTGGCCGAGGGCGTGGCCCTGGACTTCGGGGCGAGCCGGCTGGGACTGCACGTCTTCGCGGGCAACACCCCGGCGATCCGCCTGTACGAGTCGCTCGGTTACGTGACGACGCACCGGAACTTCCGCAAGGCGCTTCTCTGACGCCTGAAACCCCTGACTCCTGACGCCGGACGCCTGGCGTCCTACGACCCCCGCCGCCTGAGTCAGGCGTCCCCCCGCGCCACCACCCGGTCCACGATCGCCTCGATCCGCGCCCGAAGCCCCTCCTGGCTCTGGCCGCCGTCGAGCCGCTCACCGCCGACGACGTACGTGGGCGTGCCGGTCACCCCGATCGCCTTGCCCTCGGCCTGGTCCGCGTCCACGATCAGGATGTGCCGGCCGTCGATCAGCGCGGTGTCGAACTCCTCGGCGTCCAGCCCCAGCTCCCCGGCGATCTCCAGGAGCACCGGCTCGCCCTTGGCCGCGAGGTCGTCGGTACGGGCCAGCACGGCTTCCACGTACGCCCAGCCCCGCCCCTGCGCGAAGGCCTCCTCGGCGGCCTGCGCGGCGGCGAACGCGTGGCGGTGCTTCTCCAGCGGGAAGTGGCGCAGCCGGGGCTCCAGCCGGCTTCCGTACCGCTCGCGCAGCGCCCGCAGGTCCTCCAGGGCGTGGCGGCAGTCGGGACACTGGAGCTCGCACCAGAAGTCGAGGAGGACGGGGTCGGCGGGGGCGGAATCGTTCATGGACGGCAGTCTTCCAGCCCGGCCGCCCCCGGCCCAACCACCCGGAACGAGGAGGGGCCCCGACGACCCCCGGCTCCACCCCGTCCCCGCCCCAGGGAGGAGGGAGCCCCCGGGATGCCCCCGAGATCTCCCTGAGGTCACCCCGTTGCGTGGCCCCGACCGCCCCACCAGGTGCACAGTGGATGCAGAACACGTTCCGACGACGACCCGGCCTGCCTGGAGGACCCGATGATTGCCGAGACCATCTTCTCCGCGGTGTCCGCAGCCGGTCTGGGGATCGCCGCCGTGACGGCGTACCGGAAGCGGTTCCTGTCGGCGACGCGCATCGCGGCGTACTCCCTGGTCCCGGTGGGTCTGGTGATGACCGGTGTCGTCAAATGGGTCGCGCACACGGCCTTCTCGCCGGTGGCCTGGCTCGGCTTCGTCGTGCTGGGTGTCGCCTGGCTGCTCTTCCTGACGACCCGGGCGGTGGAACGGCGCGGGGGCGGCACCCGCAAGGAGCGCAGGGCGGCCGCGAAGGCGGCGCGGCGCGAGGCGGTCGCCCCGGCGGCGTCCGCGCCCTCCCTCCCGGGCCGCAGCCCGGCGGTACGGCCCGAGCCGCAGCCGGCGCCGCGCGCCAAGGGGTCCGGCGACGACTTCAGCGACATCGAGGCGATCCTCAAGAAGCACGGACTCTGAAGCAAGAAGCAGGGTCTCTGAAGCACGTTCCGCGTGCTCACACCGCCGAAAAGGGCCTCTGAGCGGCCCCCGTCTTGAATGCCGGACGGGTTTCCACGGAATATGATGAACTACCGCGCAGAAGACGCGTGTTGGTCATCAGCCGCCTTCGGGGTACGTCATCATCGCCCCGAGATGCTCGATACCTCCCGGGACCAGACCCCGGCACCCACCGATGAGCAGCGCGGTTGCCTCTTCGCGCTCTCCCAGCCGCCCCTGATGATCTTCCTCACGGTGATCGGCGCCCTGCTGCTGATGGCGGCTGTCCATGACCTGTTCCTGCTGTGAGGAACGGTGAGCGAGGGCCCGCGAGGCTCAGCCCGCCGCTTCCTTGCGGCGCGCCCGGTACGCGGCCACATGCAGCCGGTTGCCGCAGGTGCGGCTGTCGCAGTACCGCCGGGAGCGGTTGCGTGACAGGTCGACGAACGCGCGCCCGCAGTCCGGGGCCTCGCAGCGCCGCAGCCGTTCCTGTTCGCCCGCCACGACGATGAAGGCCAGGGCCATGCCGCAGTCGGCGGCGAGATGGTCGGCGACCGAGGCGCCCGGCGCGAAGTAGTGGACGTGCCAGTCGTAGCCGTCGTGGTCGGTCAGCTGGGGGGTGGTGCCCGCCCCCGCCACCAGCTGGTTGATCAGGGCGGCCGCCGTCGGAGCGTCCGGCGCCCCGAACACGTCCGCGAACCGCTTCCGTACGTCCAGCACCGCCCGCAGATCGCGGACGCCCAGTTCCTCCACCCCGCTGACGCTGTGATCCCGTACGAAGGTGTGCAGCGCCGCTACGTCCGCGAGCCCGTCGGGCGTGACCTCCGCCGCGTCGCCGTCCGGCGCGGTGTTCACCAGATCGACCACGGTTTCGAGGGCGATCCTGGTGTCGTGGGGAATCAGCACGATCCGCTCCCTGGCCTGCTGCGGGCCGGTGCCCGCCGAATCCCGCCGACTTTAGCCGCTGTACGGGGCGGGCGTGGCGTTGCTCGGACACCGTTGCCCGCATGGGCGTACGCGGGCGCACAGGCGTGCAACGGCACACGCACCGGCGCCGTCGCCGCGGTGGGTTCCGCGGCGACGGCGCCGGTGTTCTCCGTATGCGGTTGTCAGCGCGGCGCCGTCTCCCCGAGTCGGACGGCGCCGAGCGGCCCTCGGCCTGGCTCAGCTCTCGGCCAGGATGTGCGAGAGTTCGGTGTCGAGATCGAAGTGGCGGTGTTCGGTGCCCGGTGGCACCGCGGCGTCGGTCCGCTTGAGGAACGACTCCAGGGCCCGCGCCGGGGCCTCGAGCAGGGCCTCGCCCTCCGGAGAGCTCAGAGCGATGCAGACGACGCCCTGACCGTGGCTGCGCGACGGCCAGACTCTGACGTCGCCGGTGCCGGTGGGCCGGTGCAGCCCCTCGGCGAGAAGGTCGCGGGCGAAGACCCACTCGACCGTCTCTTCGGCTCCGGTGTGGAAGGTGGCGTGCACGGCGTAGGGATCGGCCGTGTCATACCGCAGGCCCGCGGGTACAGGCAGTGAGGACTCGCTCGATACAACGAGGCGCAGGTGCAGCTCGCAGCTGACCGTGGTGTTCATAAGCGCCAGGGCCTTTCGCTCAGTGTGCGCTCGGGGATTCGCACGTCGGCGAAATCGACATGCCACCTACGGTGTCGTTGTAAACCCCTCTGTCTGTTTTGTGATCCTTGGGATAGCTCGTACAGCGGTGCGTGACTTCAGGCCATACCGCCATTCCGGTGACGTGGCCGATTCCGGTAGGTTGGGGGTTATGCATGCGGAGAGTGACGAGCGGGGGGACGTCGTCGTACCGACGGCTACGACGGACGGCGGCGCGGACCACGGGAAAGCTGAATCCGGGGCGCGGTCCGGGGCGCATCTGGTGCGGGTCCGGAAGACCGAGGACGAACGGACCGGCACGGCGGAGCTGGGCTCCCGGGCGCCCGGCTTCATCAAGGCGTCGAGGCCGCTGCATCTGAGCTGGCAGGTCGGGGTCTTCATCGTCGGGCTCGCGGTGGTCGGCGGGGGTGTCGTGCTGCTACCGCTCCCGGGCCCCGGCTGGCTGATCATCTTCGGCGGCATGGCGATCTGGGCCACCGAATTCGTGTGGGCGCAGCTGGTGCTCCGCTGGACCAAGCGGAAGGTCACGGAAGCCGCCCAGAAGGCCATGGACCCCAGGGTCCGGCGGCGGAACATCGTGCTCACCAGCATCGGGGTCGCGATCCTCGCCGCGCTGGCCGCGGTCTACCTCTGGAAGTTCGGCTGGGTCCTGCCGTGGAACATCGACCGCTGACCCCGGACCGGCCCACCGGCGGCCCCGTACACGGCGGGGAGCGCCGCTGACATGGGGTAACGTGTCCGGTGCGTTCCCGGGCGATTAGCTCAGTGGGAGAGCGCTTCGTTCACACCGAAGAGGTCACTGGTTCGAACCCAGTATCGCCCACCCGGAACCGAGGCCCGCGGACCTGACAGGTTCGCGGGCCTCGGTCGTGTCCGCGGTCGTTCTCGCCGGGGAGGCCCGTCAGCGCAGGCGGCTCAGGCCGTCCCGCAGCCGGCGCGCGTCCCTCAGACGGTGTTCGTACGTCGCCCCCACCGCGAGGAGCAGCAGTCCGGCCAGGGCCGGCGGCAGCCAGCGCGGCAGCGCGCCCACCACCTGCACGACGTACGGTGCCAGCTCGTGCAGCCCGACCAGGGCCAGGACCGCGCCGCCCAGCACCAGCGGCGCCTGGAGCCGGAGCCGGGCACCGGCGAGCGTGACCGCGAGCGCGCCCAGCCCCAGCAGCAGGGGCCGCGCCCAGTGCGGATCGCCCCAGACCGCCACCAGGCTCGGCAGCAGCGTGGCGGCCAGGCCGGGACCGTACGCCGTCCATGACGAGGCTTCCGGATCGCGGCGGCGGCGCAGCAGGCCCACGGCGAGCGCGAGGACGGTCACCGGCAGCGTGTACGCCTCGGGCGCCCCCACCCCGGAGGCGGCGAGCCGCACCCAGGAGGCCAGGACGAACAGCCCGGCCGCGACGTACCCCGCCACGGCCCGCCGCTCCGCGCGCACCGCCGTGCCGGCCGCGATCACCCCGCACAGGGCGAGCACCAGCGCCAGGACCAGGGCCCGGCCGAGCGCCAGGACCAGGGCGAGCGGGCCCACGCAGGCACCGGCGATCTCGACGGGCGCCGCCACCGGGTGGAGCCGCAGCCACGCGCCGAGCAGCGCCACCAGGGCCGGTACGACGAGCACCAGCACCGCCACCCCCGCGGCCGACAGCCCCGCCGCCGCGCCGGCCGCCACGACCAGCCCGGTCGCGTACACGACGGCCACACAGCCGAGCACCGCCTGGACGAGCACCCGGAGCGGGACGGGAACCGCCCGCGTGGCCGCCTCCCGCCGCCCCGCGTACTCCAGAGTCACCGCCGTGCCCGCGTGAAGAAGGGCCAGGGCCGCGAGCACCGTCACCGTCGCGGGCCGGGTCGCCAGGGACAACAGCGCGGCTCCGGCCCCGCCGGCCAGGGCGCAGCACAGGGCGGTGACCGCCACCGGACCCTGCGGGGAGACCCCGATACGGCCGGGGAGAAGAACGAGCGTCAGCGCGAGGGCCGTCAGGACCACCGGCACCACCAGCGCCGCGCCGAACCCGAGGTCCAGCGCCAGCGGCAGGACGAGCAGAGCGGCCCACACCAGCGCCACGACTCCGGACAGCAGGGCGGCCCGCACCCGGTCCGAGCCGGACGCCGTACGGCTGGCCGTACCGGTGGCCGTCTCCGCCCCGGAGGCCCCGGCCGTCGCCGGCACCGACCCCCGCATCCGCCCGTACGCCACCCCCAGCGCCCCGGCCACCATCAACAGCACCAGGGGAGCGGTCGTCAGGCCGGACCACGGGAAGTCCGTCCCGGCCACCGTCCGCGCCCGCTCCGGCGCGCCCGACCACACGTCGGCGAGTAGCCGCAGCGCACCGCCCAGGGCCACCGCCACCAGCGGCAGCGCCCACACCACCGAGAACGCCCCCACACCCCCGGCGACGCCGACCAGTCCCCGCACCACCGGGCGCGGCAGCCGCATCCGTACACCAGGCACCAGGACCGTCGCCGCCGCCAGTGCCACCGCGCCCAGCACGTACGCGGGGACCGCCCAGCTGTCCGGCACCCCCGGGCGCAGCACCCCGCCGACCGCCGCGATCACCGCGAGACCCGCCACCCCCGCGCACCCGACGGCCCCACCCGGCAGGCGCAGCGCGGCGAACAGGCCCAGGGCCGCCCCCGCGAGCAGCAGCACACCGGGCCCGGCCGCGGCCACCGGCGACCCCGCCGTCAGCGACAGCTCGCAGCCCGTCAGCAGCGCCGGCGCCCCGACCACCCCCGCGCCCGCCGCCGCGAAGCCCCGTACCGGCGCCGGCTTCGCCCACACCACCACCGCCACGTCCAGCGCGGCCGTCACCCACAACGCCCAGGCCGTCGCCGTCACCGGCGCTCCCGCCGCCGACACCCCCAGCGGCAGCGGGAGTTGGGCGGCCACCACAGCCGCGGGCAGCGGAACGCGGAGCCCGCCGACAGCCAGCCCGTACCCCGCCCACAGCGCGGCCAGTACGGCCGCCGCCCCCGCAACGTACCCCAGGGGCGGCGTGCCGGACAGCGCCGTCGCGTACAGGCCGTACGCGTCCAGGACCGTCAGCACCAGCGCGAGCGCGGCCACCGCCTCCGCCGTCGCGCCCAGCCCCCTGCGGACCAGCAGCGCGGGCACCGAGAGCGCCAGGACCGTCACCGCACCCAGCACCGCCGAGCGGCCGGTGATCCCCATCTCGCCCCAGCTGACCAGCGTGAAGGCGACGGCCGCGATCGCCAGCAGTACCCCGCCCAGCGTCAGCAGCACGTGCTGCGCCCCCGGCTGGGACGTCCCGGCCCGCCGCGCGCCGGGGGCGGCGCCCTGCCCACCGGGCGACGCCCACCCCGATCCCCACCCCGCTGACGGCCCGGCCGCCGCCAGCAGGCTCACCAAGTAGGACCTGCGCAGCAGCAACTGCCCCTTGCGCGCGTCGAGTCGGGCCAGCTCCTGGTCGAGGATCACCAGCTCCTGGTCGGGCCGTAGCACCTGTGTCATGGCAGCGAGTGTGCTGCGCGCCACAGCCCGTGCCATCGGCGCGCCTACTCAGATCCCCGGGTGAGTACGTCCCATCCGGTTTGAAGGGGAGCCGTCCGGGCCTGTATGGTTCAAGGCGTTCCCGGGCGATTAGCTCAGCGGGAGAGCGCTTCGTTCACACCGAAGAGGTCACTGGTTCGAAACCAGTATCGCCCACCGGGAAAAGCCGGTCCGTCCCCGACGGACCGGCTTTTTTGTGCCAGGAACCGTGCCAGGAACCGTGCCAGGGCCCCCGCCCCTCAGGCCGCCGCCGCGGGCACCTCGGGTCGCAGGGGCCACGCGGGGTCCACCGACTCCTCCGTGCCGTTGCGCGAGAACCACGCCTGCAACCCCCGCGCCTGCGCCGCGTGCCACACCGCCTGGAGCGCGTGCAGCTCCGCCGCCGACAGCCGCTCCATCCGCGAGGCGAACCGCCGCCCCACCGCCCGTACCAGCTCCAGCGACGCCAGCGCGTCGGCCGCCGCGTCATGGGCGCCCTCCAGCTCCACGCCGTACTGGACGCAGAGATCCGTGAGCGTACGGCGGCCCTTGCGATAGCGGTCCAAGTGCTTGTCCAGCACCCGCGGATCCAGCACGCACAGCGGCACGTTCTCCAGATGCCGCCCCAGCGACGACGCCCGGTGGCGCCTCAACTCCCGGTCCAGCAGAGTCAGATCGAACGGCGCGTTCATCACCACCAGCGGCCGGCCCGCCGCGCACTGCTCGGCCAGCGCCCGCGCCATCTCCTCCACCGCCGGCGCCGGCCACCGCCCGTTGCGGTGCAGGAAGTCGTCCGTCAGACCGTGTATCTCGGTGGCGGCGGGAGGCACCGGCACCCCCGGGTCTATCAGCCACCGTGTCACGCGGGGCCTCGCCCCCGCCACGTCCTGGACGACCAGGGCGGCCGAAACGATCCGGTCCCCCTCGACGTCCACTCCCGTCGTCTCCGTGTCGAATGCGGCCAGCGGGCCCTCGTACCAACGCGTCATCCCCGAACTCCTCGCGCATATCCGGCAGATGGCGTCCATCCTCTGCCCGAATCGGTGATACCCGGACAGGACATGTGGTACGCACTGTTTACGGAGGACGCCGGACGGTGACAACACAAGGGACGGACACGGATGGTGACGTCCCGTCAACCCCATCTATCCGTACGGCCCGGAAGGCACCCAGAGCCATGGCTCTCGCGCAGCCCGAACCGGGCGGGCTGCTGCCCGAGCGGATCGCACCGCTGCGCGGAGCACTCGCCACCACCGCCTGCATGGAGACACTCCAGGTGGGCTACCTCCACGCGGTCGCCGCCGCGGCCGGCTGCTCACTCAGCCAGCCCTTCCCCGACACCGGCATCGACTGGCACGTCAGCCACAGCTCACCCGGCCACGCCGTGGACGACGAGGTGACCATCAAGGTCCAGCTCAAGAGCACCTACCAACTCGCCCCGCACCCGGCGGGCCCGGCCTTCTCCTTCGCCCTCGACAACGCCCACCTGGTGAAACTGGCCCGCACCCCCGTCTCGGTGCACAAGATCCTGGTCGTGATGATCGTGCCCCGCACCCAGGACGAATGGCTGCGCGCCGGGCACGACCGCCTCGACCTCAGACACTGCTGCTACTGGATCAACCTGGCGGGCCACCCCGTGACCGGCCGCCACCGGACGACCGTGCGGGTGCCCACCGCGCGCATCTTCGACGACCGGGCGCTCTGCGAGATCATGACCCGCGTCGGGTCGGGAGGGAGACCGTGATGCACCGGCCGTCCGACGAGCCCGCCGACGAGGTGACCCCCTGGGCGGCCCGCCCCCGCCCCGCGCACGACCCCGCCGCGGAACCGCCGGGCCCCTGGACGGGCGGCCTGGCCCCCGACCCCGCGCGGACCGACCCCGCCGTCCTCGGCGCGCTCCTCGCCCGGCACGGCTGGCGCCGCCGGGGCGGCGCGCCCGGCCGCTACACCCGCTGGACACCCCCGGCGCCCGCCGGCGACGGCACCAGCCTCCTGGTGCCGGAGAGCCGCGCCTTCCCCGACTGCGACGACCTGCTCGCCGAGGCCTTCACCGCCCTCGCCCGCAGCGCGGCCCCCTCCGCCCGCGAGGTCCTGGTCGGCCTCACCGTCCCCAGCGACGAGATCCGCTGGTGGCGCGACGTGCCGCAGGGCCCCTCGGGGGCGGCGGCCTGGACCGTACAGGAACAACTGCGCACGGCAGCGCGGCAGTTGCTGCTGGCCGGCGCGCTCGCCGTGCGGAGCAGGGCCGGCTACCACGGAGCCCGCCACCGCAGCCGGGCCCAGGCCTCCCTGGAAGGAATCCTGGTCGGACCGGCCCCCGGCGGACGCGAACTCACCGCCTTCGTGCCGGTCACGGACGGCCGCGCCGTCGCCGTCCGCCTCCACCACGCCCTCTACGCTACCCGCGAGGCCGTCGACTACCAGCGCGCCACCGGCGGCATGGAGGCGTTCGACACGGCCGTCCAGGCAGGGGTGAGCCGCGAGCTGACCGACGCCGTGATCGCCCTCGTACGCGGCACGGAAGGCGCCCGCGTCACCCTGGCCTGGGCCCCCGGCGCGGGCGTCCCCGACGGCTGCGTGCCACGCCCAGAACCGGTGGAGTTCTCCCCCGGCGACCTGCCCGCGCTCCGCGAGGCGGGCCGCCGCTATCTGCGCGACGAGCCCTCCATGCCCGTACGGATCACCGGCGCCGTCATCCGGATGCGCCGGGCGGGACCGCGCGGCGCCGGGTCCGTACGGCTGCGGGTCCTCGCCGGGGCGGAGATCCCGCACGTACGGGTGGCGCTCGACGAGGAGGCGTACCGCATCGCGGGACACGCGCACCTGGTCGGCCTGCCCATCCGGGTCGTCGGCCGGCTGGAGAGCCGGGGCGGCTTCCGCAGGCTCACCGACGCCAGCGGGGTGGTGCCCGTCCAGGTGGACGAGGCGGAGCGCGACCGGCTGATGAAATCCCTCCAGGAGAACCTGGACTTCTTTGAAGAGGCGTGCGGCGGGGGCGGCGATCAGGAAGCCGATGCGGAAACCGTTTAGTGGGTGACGGCCCGGGCTCGGTACGATTCCTGATGCGTACGGAAAACAGGACGTGCGCGCCCCGTGCAGTCAGGAGAGTCCGGTGTCAGACGTCCGTGTGATCATCCAACGCGATTCCGAGCGGGAAGAGCGCGTGGTGACGACGGGCACTACGGCGGCCGAACTGTTCCCCGGCGAGCGCACCGTCGTCGCCGCGCGCGTGGGCGGCGAGCTGAAGGACCTCGCGTACGAGATCGCCGACGGCGAGACCGTCGAGCCCGTCCTGATCTCCTCCGAGGACGGCCTCGACATCCTCCGCCACTCCACCGCGCACGTGATGGCGCAGGCCGTGCAGGAGATCTTCCCCGAGGCCAAGCTGGGCATCGGCCCGCCGGTCAAGGACGGCTTCTACTACGACTTCGACGTCGAGAGGCCCTTCACCCCCGAGGACCTCAAGGTCATCGAGAAGAAGATGCAGGAGATCCAGAAGCGCGGCCAGCGCTTTTCGCGCCGTGTCGTCACGGACGAGGCGGCCCGCGAGGAGCTGGCCGACGAGCCGTACAAGCTGGAGCTCATCGGCATCAAGGGCTCGGCGTCGACCGACGACGGCGCGGACGTCGAGGTGGGCGGCGGCGAGCTGACCATCTACGACAACCTGGACCCGAAGACCGGCGACCTGGCCTGGCGCGACCTGTGCCGCGGCCCGCACCTGCCGACCACCCGGTACATCCCGGCGTTCAAGCTGATGCGGAACGCCGCCGCGTACTGGCGCGGCAGCGAGAAGAACCCCATGCTCCAGCGCATCTACGGCACCGCGTGGCCGACGAAGGAAGAGCTGAAGGCGCACCTGGACTTCCTCGTCGAGGCCGAGAAGCGGGACCACCGCAAGCTGGGCAACGAGCTGGACCTGTTCTCCTTCCCCGACCAGGTCGGCTCCGGCCTCGCGGTCTTCCACCCCAAGGGCGGCATCATCCGCCGGACCATGGAGGACTACTCGCGCCGCAGGCACGAGGAGGAGGGGTACGAGTTCGTCTACACCCCGCACGCCACCAAGGGAAAGCTCTTCGAGACGTCGGGGCACCTCGACTGGTACGCGGACGGCATGTACCCGCCCATGCAGCTCGACGAGGGCGTGGACTACTACCTCAAGCCCATGAACTGCCCGATGCACAACCTGATCTTCGACGCGCGGGGCCGGTCGTACCGCGAACTGCCGCTGCGGCTCTTCGAGTTCGGGACGGTGTACCGGTACGAGAAGTCGGGCGTCGTGCACGGGCTGACCCGCGCCCGCGGCTTCACCCAGGACGACGCGCACATCTACTGCTCCAAGGAGCAGATGGCGGACGAGCTGGACTCGACGCTGACCTTCGTGCTGAACCTGCTGCGTGACTACGGTCTGACCGACTTCTACCTGGAGCTGTCGACCAAGGACCCCGAGAAGTACGTCGGGACCGACGAGGCGTGGGAGGAAGCGACCGAGACGCTGCGCAAGGTGGCCGAGAAGCAGGGGCTGCCGCTGGTCCCCGACCCGGGCGGCGCGGCCTTCTACGGCCCGAAGATCTCGGTGCAGGCGCGGGACGCCATCGGCCGTACGTGGCAGATGTCGACCGTGCAGCTCGACTTCAACCTCCCGGAGCGCTTCGACCTGGAGTACACCGCGCCGGACGGCTCCAAGCAGCGGCCCGTCATGATCCACCGGGCGCTGTTCGGGTCGATCGAGCGGTTCTTCGCGGTGCTGCTGGAGCACTACGCGGGCGCGTTCCCGGCGTGGCTGGCGCCGGTGCAGGCGGTGGGCATCCCGATCGGGGACGCCCACGTCGAGTACTTGCGGGAGTTCGCCGCCGAGGCGAAGAAGAAGGGCCTGCGGGTCGAGGTGGACGCGTCCTCGGACCGGATGCAGAAGAAGATCCGCAACCACCAGAAGCTCAAGGTCCCGTTCATGATCCTGGTCGGCGACGAGGACATGAACGCGGGCACGGTGTCCTTCCGCTACCGCGACGGTTCGCAGGAGAACGGCATCCCGCGCGACGAGGCGCTGGCGAAGCTGCTCGACGTGGTGGAGCGCCGCGTCCAGGTGTGACTCCTGAGGCTTGACCGCACAGGTACGACGGCCCCCGCCGAGCGTTCAGCTCGTCGGGGGCCTCTCCCTGTCCTCCCGGCCGAACGTCTGGATGAGCCACGACGAGAACGACCCCGTCACCGCCCCCAGCAGCGCCAGCCCGCACGCCATCAGGACCACCGCGAAGACCCGGCCCCACGGCGTCACCGGCGTCACGTCCCCGTACCCCACCGTCGTGATCGCCGAGGCCGCCCACCACACCGAGTCGCCGAACGTACGGATCGTCGCGCCCGGCGCGCCCCGCTCCTGCTGGTAGACCGCGAGCGCGGTGGCGAAGCCCAGGAGGAGGGCGCTGAGTCCCGCGTACGACATGACCCTGCCGTACAGACTGAGACGGGGCCGGTCCCGGCGGCGCTGGACGGCGCTGTACGTGTTCACGATGCGCAGCGGGCGCAGCAGGGGCAGGACCAGCACCACCGTGTCCAGCCAGTGCTTGCGCGGGAAGTGCCGGCCCAGGCCGCTGAGGACCAGCCGTACGACGTAGTCCGTCAGGAAGACGGCCCAGGTCAGCAGGACACCCGTCAGGGCGAGGTCACGCCACACCGGGCTGGTGTGCGGGGCCAGGACGAGGACCGCGTAGCAGCCGAGGAAGACCGCCGAGCCCATGAACAGCGGCAGCTCCATGCGGCGCTCCCAGCGGAGCCGGCGTTCGGGGCCGTTCCTGACGTGCATCGCCCCAGCATCGCGGGGGGTGGTCCGGCGGAGGCCCGGCGACACGCTTCCCCGGTCCTAAGTCATATGCTGCACAGCATGACGAGTGAGCCGGAGCAGCAGATCGGTGTGGGGACCCCGGACGCGTTCCAGCGTCTGTGGACGCCCCATCGGATGGCGTACATCCAGGGCGAGAACAAGCCCACCGGACCGGAGGCCGGCGACGGCTGTCCTTTCTGCGCGATCCCGTCGAAGTCCGACGAGGACGGGCTTGTCATCGCGCGCGGGGAGCGGGTCTACGCGGTGCTGAACCTGTATCCGTACAACGGCGGCCATCTGATGGTGGTGCCGTTCCGTCACGTCGCCGACTACACCGAGCTGGACGACGCGGAGACGGCCGAATTGGGGCAGTTCACCAAGCGGGCGATGACCGCGCTCCGTACGGCGTCCGGCGCGCACGGCTTCAACATCGGGATGAACCAGGGCTCGGTGGCGGGGGCCGGGATCGCCGCGCATCTGCATCAGCACGTCGTGCCGCGCTGGGGCGGCGACACCAACTTCATGCCGGTCGTCGGGCACACGAAGGTGCTGCCGCAGCTCCTGGCGGACACGCGGGCGATGCTGGCCGCGGCCTGGCCCGTACAGCCGTAGCGAGTCCCGTACAGCCGTGGCCGACCCCTGGCCCGTCCACCGCCGTAGCGGGTCGGGCCAAGGGCGCCCGCTCACGCGTCGTAGGCGTCCGCCTTCCGCGGACTCGGGTCCTGTACGGCTCCGCCGAGCGAGGACGCCCTGCTGCCGAAGCTCGCGGTGTCCACGCCGTGTTCGTCCAGGACCTTCATCGCGGCGGCGTGGGCCACCCGCAGGACCGGTGTCGCGGCGCGCATCGCGTCGTCGGCCATGAAGCGGTGGCGCCAGGGCTGGTCGGCCCAGGCGTGCCGCAGGCCGAAGGGCTCGGGGAGGCCGAGCTTGCCGCCGAGGTGGTCGAGCAGCGGCGGGTACCAGGTGAACGGCGCGCGGACCGCGAGGCGGACCGCTTCCTTCGGCTCGACCAGCGGCAGCGGCCGGTCGACGGTCTCCCAGAAACGGACCGGCTTGGCGACCGTACGGCTCTTGGGGGAGGGCCCGCTGGTGAAGAGGGAGTGCACCGGGCCGAGCGCGTGCCCCGTGACCTCGATGCGCAGCGTCTGGTAGAGGACGGTGACGCTGATCATCATGGTGATGACCAACTGGCCGTCCCACAGGTTGAACTGGACCCCGAGGTAGTGACGGTTGCCGCTGCCGAACTGCTGGTGGTTGCAGATCCGCTGTATCTCGTGGCTCTTGACCTGGTAGGCCTCCACGTCCTGGCCGTCGGGTCGGCTCACGGAACCGGCGCCCTCGCCGACCGCCGCGACGATCCAGTGCTTGACCGAAGGCGGCGGGAAACCACCGGAGTTGAGGGGGCCGCGCTCCAGCAGCTTCAACTGGTCGTGGATCGCCCTTATGACGTCGTAACTGCGGAACTGGTGGATCTCCTTGGCGGGGTCCTTGGAGACGAGGTCCTCGGCGAGCTGCCAGCTGCCCCAGCGGGTGCCCATGCCCAGTATTCCCTTGGGGCCCGCGTAGAAGACGACGTTGGACCGCTGCTCGGCGGTGAGCTTCTCCAGACCCTGGCGCAGCTCCTCGCGGCTCGCGTCGCCCGGGTTGCCCGGCACGGCCTCGGGGATCTTGGCGCCGATGCCGCCGCCGGCGAGGAGGGCGCTCCAGCGGGAGCGCAGGTCCTTGGCGGTGGACTCGCAGATGCGTTTGGCCAGCCACCAGCCGACGACCGGGGCGACGATCATGCCGCGCAGGTACCAGCCGAGGACGCCGACGAAGGGGAGCGCGATCAGGAAGATGACGGCGAGGACGCCGACGGCGATCAGGAGGGCCGAGCCCATGGCGCCGACACGCCGGTCCTTCGCCCCGGCGAGCGTACGGCGCAGCTGGAAGACGCCCAGCCAGAGCAGGGCGCCGGGCAGGAACAGCAGGCCGAACACGGCGGTCACGGCGGTGAGCTTCTTGTCCCGCTCCTTCCGGATCCCGTTCGCGGCGAGGCAGTGCTCGACGATGGTCCGGGACTCGGTGCCGAAGGACTGGATGAGGGCGCCGCGGCCGCCGCCGAGGGTCCTGAGCTGGACGGCGCGTGCGAACGCCTCGCCCAGATTCGGCTCCATCAGCGAGAATCTGCCCTTGGAGACGCTGGACTTGTGCCATTCGTTGTCGGCCTTGAGGATCTCCTCGACCGGGCTGTCCCGGTAGGCCGCCGAGGCGAGGGCGTGCGTCGCCGCGGTCTGTCCGTCCGATCCCATGAGCGGGACCTGTGCCCCCGGGCTGAAGTCGAATCCGTCACTCGCCACTGCCGCCCCCTCGCCGCAAGGATCCGCTGCCGCGGCCTGTTCCTGGTCAGAGCGCCCGGCTCACCTGCGGAGCTGGGCACCTCAGCGTAACTGCGGTATGCGGTCCACGTCAGGGGAGTTGGCGCTCTTTCGCCACCGGGCGCCCGATGTCGTCCGGCGCCCGGTGCGGGTGGGGCGGCGGTGGCGCGCCGCGGGCGTGGCTACGATGGGCCAGCCGGTGGCCGTCGGGGCCGCGCGGTACAACGACCGTCGGGAAGGCCATGCTGAACAAGTACGCGCGTGCATTTTTCACGCGTGTCCTCACGCCGTTCGCCGCGTTTCTGCTCCGGCGTGGAGTCAGTCCGGACGCGGTCACGCTCATCGGTACGGCCGGAGTGATGGCGGGCGCGCTGGTCTTCTTCCCTCGCGGGGAGTTCTTCTGGGGCACGATCGTCATCACGATCTTCGTCTTCTCCGATCTCGTCGACGGCAACATGGCGCGGCAGGCCGGCGTCTCCAGCCGCTGGGGCGCCTTCCTGGACTCGACGCTCGACCGGGTGGCCGACGGCGCGATCTTCGGGGGCTTCGCCCTCTGGTACGCGGGCGGCGGCGACAACAACGTGCTGTGCGCCGTCTCGATCTTCTGCCTGGCCAGCGGCCAGGTCGTCTCGTACACCAAGGCCCGGGGGGAGTCGATCGGCCTGCCGGTCGCCGTCAACGGACTGGTGGAGCGGGCGGAGCGGCTGGTCATCTCGCTGGTCGCGGCGGGCCTGGCCGGATTCCACCGGACCTTCGGGGTCCCCGGGATCGAGATCCTGCTGCCGATCGCGCTGTGGATCGTCGCGGTGGGCTCCGCGGTGACGCTGGCCCAGCGGGTGGTGACCGTACGGCGGGAGTCCGCGGAGGCGGACGCGGCCGCGGCGGCGGCGGCGGAGGCCGCCTCGGGCGCGGGTCCCGGGTCCGGCTCGCAGGGGCGTGAGGCCGGGTCATGAGCGGGGTGCGCGACCGGGTCACGGACGGGCTGTACGGGCTGGGCTGGAGCACGGTCAAGACGCTGCCGGAACCGGCGGCGGCGGCCCTCGGCCGGACGATCGCCGACACGGCGTGGAAGCGGCGCGGCAAGAGCGTGCTGCGGCTGGAGTCGAATCTGGCGCGGGTCGTGCCCGGGGCGGATCCCGAGCGGCTCGCCGCCCTGTCGAAGGCCGGGATGCGTTCGTACATGCGCTACTGGATGGAGTCGTTCCGGCTTCCCACCTGGAGCGCGGAGCGGGTGAGCGCCGGCTTCGACCCCAAGGACGTGCACCATCTGACGGACGCGCTGGCGTCGGGGCGGGGCGTGATACTGGCGCTGCCGCACCTGGCCAACTGGGACCTGGCGGGCGTCTGGGTGACGCGCGCGCTGGGAGTGCCGTTCACGACGGTCGCCGAGCGGCTCAAGCCCGAGACGTTGTACGACCGTTTTGTGGCGTACCGCGAGAGCCTCGGGATGGAGGTGCTGCCGCACACCGGCGGCTCCGCCTTCGGCACGCTGGCGCGGCGGCTGCGGGACGGCGGCCTGGTCTGCCTCGTCGCCGACCGCGACCTGTCGGCGTCGGGCGTCGAGGTCGACTTCTTCGGGGACACGGCCCGGATGCCGCCGGGGCCTTCGCTGCTGGCGCAGCAGACGGGGGCGCTGCTGCTGCCGGTGACGCTCTGGTACGACGACTCCCCGGTGATGCGGGGGCGGGTCCATCCGCCGGTCGCGGTACCGGAGTCAGGTACGCGCGCCGAGAAGACGTCTGTCATGGCACAGGCGGTGGCGGACGCCTTCGCCGGCGGGATCGCCGAGCATCCGGAGGACTGGCACATGTTGCAGAGACTGTGGGTCGCGGACCTCGAACCGTCCGGTGCGCCCGGGGGGCCGGCGTGAGGATCGGGATCGTCTGCCCCTACTCGTGGGACGTGCCCGGTGGGGTCCAGTTCCACATCAGGGACCTGGCGGAGCACCTGATCCGGCTCGGGCACGAGGTGTCCGTCCTGGCGCCCGCCGACGACGAGACGCCGCTGCCGCCGTACGTGGTGTCGGCGGGGCGCGCGGTGCCCGTTCCGTACAACGGCTCGGTGGCCCGGCTGAACTTCGGGCTGCTGTCGGCCGCGCGGGTACGGCGCTGGCTGCACGACGGGCACTTCGACGTGATCCACATCCACGAGCCGACCTCGCCGTCGCTGGGCCTGATCGCGTGCTGGGCGGCGCAGGGACCGATCGTCGCCACGTTCCACACGTCGAACCCCCGGTCGCGGGCCATGCTGGCGGCGTACTCGATCCTCCAGTCCGCGCTGGAGAAGATCAGCGCGCGGATCGCGGTGAGCGAGTACGCGCGCCGGACGCTGGTGGAGCACCTGGGCGGGGACGCCGTGGTGATCCCGAACGGCGTCGATGTCGACTTCTTCGCGAAGGCCGAGGCCAATCCGGCGTGGCAGGGCGGCACGATCGGCTTCATCGGGCGCATCGACGAGCCGCGCAAGGGACTCCCCGTCCTGATGCGGGCGCTGCCGAAGATCCTGGGCGCGTACCCGGAGACACGGCTGCTGGTCGCCGGCCGGGGTGACGAGAAGGAAGCGGTCGAATCCCTGCCCAAGGCGATGCGGTCGCGGGTGGAGTTCCTCGGGATGGTCAGCGACGAGGACAAGGCGCGATTGCTGCGCAGTGTCGACCTGTACGTCGCGCCCAACACGGGCGGCGAGAGCTTCGGCATCATCCTGGTCGAGGCGCTGTCGGCGGGGGCGGCGGTGCTGGCGAGCGACCTGGACGCGTTCGCGCAGGTCCTGGACCAGGGATCGGCGGGCGAACTGTTCCGCAACGAGGACGCGGACGCCCTGGCGGCGTCGGCGGTCCGCCTCCTGGGCGACCCGGCCCGCCGCGCACAACTGCGCGAGCGGGGGAGCGCGCACGTGCGGCGCTTCGACTGGTCGACGGTGGGCGCGGACATCCTGGCGGTGTACGAGACGGTGACGGACGGCGCGACGTCGGTGGCGACGGACGAACGGACGACGGGCCTGAGGGCCAGATTCGGCCTGGGCGCGACGAGGGACTGATCCCGCAGATATCAACCCCGTCCGGCCACCCCAAGCCCGTCCGGCGATTGAGGACACCGGGGCCCGGGGCGGAGCCCCGGTCTCGGGAAGGGGCGGGTAGGGGAAAGCGCCGCAGGCACCGCCCACCACGGCGCACACCCCACCACGGCACCGCCCACCAAGGCACCGGCCCCCACCACCGCACCCCACCGCACCGCCCGCCGGTAACCTTGCGGCCCGTGACCCCAACCCTCGTATGGATCGTCGTCGCCGTCGTAGCGATCGGCCTCTACCTCAGCTGGACCGCCGGCCGCCTCGACCGCCTCCACGCCCGCATCGACGCCGCCCGCGCCGCCCTCGACGCCCAGCTGCTGCGCCGCGCCTCGGTCACCCAGGAGCTGGCCACCTCCGGCGTCCTCGACCCCGCCGCGTCCATCGTGCTGTACCAGGCCGCGCACGCGGCCCGGCAGGCCGAGGAGGAGCAGCGTGAGGTCGCGGAGAGCGAGCTGAGCCAGGCGCTGCGCGCGGTGTTCGGGGAGACCGAGCAGGTGGAGGCGGTACGGGCCGCCCCCGGCGGCGAGGACGCCGCCGGCGAGCTGGCGGCCGCCGTGCGGCGCGTACCGATGGCGCGGCGGTTCCACAACGACGCCGTACGGGCCGCCCGCGCCCTGCGCCGCCACCGCAAGGTCCGCTGGTTCCGGCTGGCCGGGCACGCGCCGTTCCCGCTCGCCTTCGAGATGGACGACGAGCCGCCGGTGGCACTGGCCGACCGCCCGGGCAGCGGCTGAGAGCGATCCACACACGCCGACTCGCGGCCGAGAGCGATCCACTCACCCGGCCCCGCGGCCGAGAACGATCCACCGGCACCACATTGGCTCTTGCTGTGGACCGCCCACCAGGCGTTTCCTCAAGGATGACGATGACGTCGTTCCCGTCCATCATTTTCAGCCAGTGAGGTCGCTTCAGTGTCCCCTTCATCCGCTTCCCCCCAGTCCCCCGAGACCGGTACCGCTCGCGTCAAGCGCGGTATGGCCGAGCAGCTCAAGGGCGGCGTGATCATGGATGTGGTCACGCCCGAGCAGGCCAAGATCGCCGAGGACGCCGGCGCGGTGGCCGTGATGGCGCTGGAGCGGGTGCCCGCCGACATCCGCAAGGACGGCGGCGTGGCGCGCATGTCCGACCCGGACATGATCGAGGGCATCATCGAGGCCGTCTCGATCCCGGTCATGGCCAAATCCCGTATCGGCCACATAGTGGAGGCGCAGGTCCTCCAGTCCCTCGGTGTCGACTACATCGACGAGTCCGAGGTCCTGACCCCGGCCGACGAGGTCAACCACTCCGACAAGTGGGCCTTCACCACCCCGTTCGTCTGCGGCGCCACCAACCTGGGCGAGGCCCTGCGCCGTATCGCCGAAGGCGCGGCGATGATCCGCTCCAAGGGCGAGGCCGGCACGGGCAACGTCGTGGAGGCGGTCCGCCACCTGCGCCAGATCAAGAACGAGATCGCCAAGCTGCGCGGCTTCGACTCCAACGAGCTGTACGCCGCCGCGAAGGAGCTGCGCGCGCCGTACGAGATCGTCAAGGAGGTCGCCGCGCTCGGCAAGCTGCCGGTGGTGCTCTTCTCGGCCGGCGGCGTGGCCACCCCGGCGGACGCGGCGCTGATGCGCCAGCTCGGCGCCGAGGGTGTGTTCGTCGGTTCGGGCATCTTCAAGTCGGGCGACCCGGCCAAGCGGGCCGCCGCGATCGTGAAGGCGACCACCTTCTACGACGACCCGAAGATCATCGCGGACGCGTCCAGGAACCTGGGCGAGGCCATGGTCGGGATCAACATCGACACCCTCCCCGAGTCCGAGCACTACGCAAAGCGTGGCTGGTAAGCACCTATGAGCACTCCTGTGATCCCTGGGACGGGCCCCGGGACCCCGGCGGCCCCGGTGGTCGGGGTACTCGCCCTCCAGGGCGACGTCCGGGAGCATCTGGCCGCCCTGGCCGCGGCGGGCGCCGTGGCCAGGACGGTACGGCGCCCGGAGGAACTGGCCGCGGTCGAGGGCCTGGTGATCCCCGGCGGTGAGTCCACCACCATGTCGAAGCTGGCCGTGCTCTTCGGGATGCTGGAGCCGCTCCGCGAGCGGATCGCGGCCGGGATGCCCGTCTACGGCACCTGCGCCGGGATGATCCTGCTGGCCGGCAAGATCCTCGACCCCCGGTCCGGGCAGGAGACGCTCGGCGGGATCGACATGATCGTGCGCCGGAACGCCTTCGGGCGGCAGAACGAGTCCTTCGAGGCGTCCGTGGACGTCACCGGCGTCGAAGGCGGCCCCGTGGAGGGTGTGTTCATCCGGGCACCCTGGGTCGAGTCGGTCGGCGCCGAGGTGGAGGTGCTGGCGGAGTACGGGGGCCATGTGGTCGCCGTACGGCAGGGCACGGCCCTCGCGACGTCGTTCCACCCCGAACTGACCGGCGACCACCGCCTGCACCGCTTCTTCTCCGACATGGTGCGCTCCGCACGGTGACGGTGGGCCGGTAGGATCGCTGCCGAACGGAGCAGGATCGGTTACGCGAAGGAGACAGGCAGATGTCCGGCCACTCTAAATGGGCTACGACGAAGCACAAGAAGGCCGTGATCGATGCCAAGCGCGGCAAGCTCTTCGCGAAGCTGATCAAGAACATCGAGGTCGCGGCCCGCAGCGGTGGCGCCGACATCGAGGGCAACCCGACGCTGTTCGACGCCATCCAGAAGGCGAAGAAGAGCTCGGTGCCGAACAAGAACATCGACTCGGCGGTCAAGCGCGGGGCCGGCCTGGAGGCCGGTGGCGCCGACTACGAGACGATCATGTACGAGGGTTACGGCCCGAACGGGGTCGCGGTGCTCATCGAGTGCCTCACGGACAACCGCAACCGCGCGGCCTCCGACGTCCGGGTCGCCATGACCCGTAACGGCGGTTCGATGGCCGATCCCGGTTCCGTCTCGTACCTCTTCCACCGCAAGGGCGTCGTGATCGTCCCCAAGGGCGAGCTGGGCGAGGACGACGTCCTGGGTGCCGTGCTCGACGCGGGCGCCGAGGAGGTCAACGACCTGGGCGAGTCCTTCGAGGTGCTCAGCGAGGCCACCGACCTGGTCGCGGTCCGTACGTCCCTCCAGGACGCGGGCATCGACTACGACTCCGCCGACGCCAGCTTCGTCCCGACCATGCAGGTCGACCTGGACGAGGAGGGCGCGCGCAAGATCTTCAAGCTCATCGACGCGCTGGAGGAGAGCGACGACGTGCAGAACGTCTTCGCCAACTTCGACGTCTCGGACGAAGTGATGGAGAAGGTCGACGCCTGAGCGTCCACCGCTGACACCGCTTCACCTGACGGACCGACGGGGCAGGGCTCCGTCGGTCCGTCCTGTTGTCAGTGGCGACCGATACTGTGCTGATCAGCGAAGTCGAACGCGAGCAGCGGGAACGTGGGCACGGAGAGCGGGAGGGGGCGCGATGCGGGTGCTGGGGGTCGACCCGGGGCTGACCCGGTGCGGGGTCGGCGTGGTCGAGGGTGTCGCGGGCCGCCCGCTGACGATGCTGGGCGTCGGGGTCGTACGGACACCGGCGGACGCCGAGATCGGGATGCGGCTGGTCGCCATCGAGCAGGGCATCGAAGCCTGGCTCGACGAACACCGCCCCGAACTGGTCGCGGTGGAGCGGGTGTTCGCCCAGCACAACGTCCGTACGGTCATGGGTACGGCCCAGGCCAGCGCGGTCGCCATGCTCTGCGCCTCCCGCCGGGGCATCCCCGTGGCGCTGCACACCCCCAGCGAGGTCAAGGCCGCCGTCACCGGCAGCGGCCGGGCGGACAAGGCGCAGGTCGGCGCGATGGTCACGCGGCTGCTGCGGCTGGCCGCCCCGCCGAAACCGGCCGACGCGGCCGACGCCCTCGCGCTCGCCATCTGCCACATCTGGCGTGCCCCCGCCATGAACCGCCTCCAGCAGGCCCATGCCGCGGCCCACGCCTCCCGTATCCCCGCCAAGGCCCCCACCACCGCATCCGTACGGAAGGTCCCCCGATGATCGCCTTCGTCAGCGGCCCGGTCGCCGCGCTCGCCCCGACCACGGCCGTCATCGAGGTCGGCGGCGTCGGCATGGCCGTCCAGTGCACCCCCGGGACCCTCGCCGGACTCCGGATCGGCCAGGACGCCAAGCTCGCCACCTCCCTCGTCGTCCGCGAGGACTCGCTCACGCTGTACGGCTTCGCGGACGACGACGAGCGCCAGGTGTTCGAGCTGCTCCAGACCGCCAGCGGCGTCGGCCCGCGCCTCGCCCAGGCCATGCTCGCCGTGCACAGCCCCGACACCCTGCGGATCGCGGTGGCCAACGGCGACGAGAAGACGCTGACGGCCGTCCCCGGCATCGGCAAGCGGGGCGCCCAGAAGCTGCTGCTGGAGCTCAAGGACCGGCTCGGCGCACCCGTGGGACCGGCCCGCGCGCAGGGCATCGGCACAGCGCTCCCCGCCTCCTGGAGCGACCAGCTGCACGCCGCGCTGATCGGTCTCGGGTACGCCACCCGCGAGGCCGACGAGGCGGTCACGCTGGTCACCCCGCAGGCCGAGGCCGCCGTCGCGGAGGGGCTCCAGCCACCTGTGCCGCAGCTGCTGCGGGCCGCGCTCCAGAGCCTGAACAGAACGCGCTGAGCGAGACAGCACGGTGGGACAGCACGGCGGGACAGAGTGAACGCCGGGACCGAGCGAACTGACGGTGAGACAGAGTGAACATCGGCGGGACAGAGTGAACTGGGACGACACCGGCGCCGACACACAGGCACCCGACGACAGGGACGACCGGCTCGTCGCCCCGTCCGCGGACGGGGAGGACCAGGCCGTCGAAGCGGCCCTGCGCCCCAAGTCGCTGGACGAGTTCGTGGGCCAGGAGCGGGTCCGCGAGCAGCTCGACCTGGTCCTCAAGGCGGCGCTCGCCCGCGGCGCCACCGCCGACCACGTGCTGCTCTCCGGCGCGCCGGGACTCGGCAAGACCACCCTCTCCATGATCATCGCGGCCGAGATGAACGCCCCGATCCGCATCACCTCGGGCCCCGCCATCCAGCACGCCGGCGACCTCGCGGCGATCCTCTCCTCCCTCCAGGAGGGTGAGGTCCTCTTCCTCGACGAGATCCACCGCATGTCCCGGCCCGCCGAGGAGATGCTCTACATGGCGATGGAGGACTTCCGGGTCGACGTCATCGTCGGCAAGGGCCCCGGCGCCACCGCCATCCCGCTGGAGCTGCCGCCCTTCACCCTGGTCGGCGCCACCACGCGGGCCGGTCTGCTGCCGCCCCCGCTGCGTGACCGGTTCGGCTTCACCGGTCACATGGAGTTCTACGAGAGCGCCGAGCTGGAGCGCGTCATCCACCGTTCGGCCCAGCTCCTCGACCTGGAGATCGACACGGAGGGCGCCGCCGAGATCGCCGGGCGCTCGCGCGGCACGCCCCGTATCGCCAACCGCCTGCTGCGGCGGGTACGGGACTACGCCCAGGTCAAGGCCGACGGCGTGATCAACCGCGAGATCGCCCAGGTCGCCCTCGCGGTGTACGAGGTCGACGCGCGGGGTCTCGACCGCCTCGACCGGGCCGTGCTCAGGGCCCTCCTCAAGCTCTTCGGCGGCGGTCCCGTGGGCCTGTCGACCCTGGCCGTGGCCGTGGGGGAGGAGCGTGAGACGGTGGAGGAGGTCGCCGAGCCGTTCCTCGTACGGGAGGGCCTGCTGGCCCGCACCCCCCGCGGCCGGGTCGCCACCCCCGCGGCCTGGGCGCACCTGGGGCTCGTGCCCCCGCGGCAGGCCCCGGGCGCAGCGGGACAACAGGGTCTGTTCGGGACGTGAGGCGCAGCACGCTCGACCGGGGCGGAACCAGGGTGCGATGCTGGGCGTTGTTCCAACGACGCGGACTCGCTTAGACTCCGCCGATGCCGCCCTTCCGGGTCGGCATGCCCACCCCCGTATATGAGGCCGTTCTCCAGCGCGGTCGTGCGAAGGAAGTTCCCTCCCGTGAGTCCAGTGACCCTTCTCCCCTTCATCGTGCTCATCGGGGCCATGTTCCTGATGACCCGGTCCGCCAAGAAGAAGCAGCAGGCCGCCGCGCAGATGCGCAGCGACATGCAGCCCGGCACCGGCGTCCGGACGATCGGCGGCATGTACGCCACGGTGAAGGAGGTGCACGAGGACATGGTCATTCTTGAGGTCGCTCCCGGCGTACACGCCGTCTACGCCAAGAACTCCATCGGCGCGGTGCTGGACGACGACGAGTACAACCGCATCGTGCACGGCGACGACCTGACGTCCGACGACACCGTCGTCCCCGACGACGCCTCGTCGCTCATCGACGCCGACGCCACCGACGCGGATGCCACCCACGGCGTTGCCAAGATCGACCTGGGCAAGCGCCCCGAGGCCGACGAGGCGGACGAGGCCAAGGCCGACAAGGAGGAGCCCGCGGCGGCCGAGGTCAAGGCCGAGGTCAAGGCGGCCGAGACCAAGGACGCCAAGGCCGAGGGCGAAGCGGACGCGAAGTAGTCGGTCCGTGACCGAGGGCCGCTCCGCGGTCCTCGTCGGCGTGCGTTCCGTGCTGTTTTCTGCGGGGGCAGGTCCCCACATCACTTCGTGGCCGCTCCGGCGCACACCCGGCGCGGGGCGGTTGGACAGGGAGAAACGAGAAGGTGGCAGCACCTAATAAGGGCCGAAGGCAGGCAGGGTCCCCAGGCAGGCCGGGGCGCACCCTGGTCCTGTTCCTGATTGCCATGGTCGCCCTCACCGGCGGCATGTTCTGGTCCGGTCATGTCACGCCACGCCTGGGGATCGACCTCGCGGGCGGCACGAGCATCACGCTCCAGGCGAAGAACACGCCGGGCAAGCCGAACGCGATCAACAAGACCAACATGGACACCGCGGTCAACATCATCGACCGCCGCGTCAATGGTCTGGGTGTCTCCGAGGCCGAGGTTCAGACCCAGGGTGACAAGAACATCATTGTCAACATCCCCAAGGGAACGAACAGCAAGCAGGCCCAGGACCAGGTCGGTACGACGGCCCAGCTCTTCTTCCGGCCGGTGCTGACCTACGCGCCCGGTACGCCCACGGCACCGGAGCCGGCGCCCAGCACCTCCCCGAGCGGCTCCGCGAAGCCCTCGGCGAGCGGCAAGCCCCAGGCGGACAGCTCGAAGTCGTCGACGCCGAGCCCGTCGAGCACCACCCAGGGCCGGGCGGTCACGGACGCGCTCAAGAAGGCGCCGACGCCCACCCCCACCCCCGGTGCCAGTGACGCGCCCCCCGCCGCCACGACGCCTCCGGACCCGGCGGCCACGACGCCTCCGGACCCGGCCACCGCCGCCCTGGAGAAGAAGTTCACGGCGCTCGACTGCCGCGACGAGGCGTCCCGTACGACGGTCAACCAGAGCAGCGGTCCCAAGGACACGATCGTCGCCTGCGGCCAGGACACCACCGGCAAGAACTGGGACAAGTACATCCTCGGCCCGGCCGAGCTGGACGGCACCGACGTCGCCAAGGCGAAGGGCGTGCTCGACCAGCAGCGCGGCATGTGGATCGTCCAGATGGACTTCACCGGCGGCGGTACGAAGAAGTTCCAGTCGATCACCGGCAAGCTCTCGCAGCAGCAGCCCCCGATGAACCAGTTCGCGATCGTGCTCGACGGCAACGTCGTCTCGGCGCCCTCGGTGGCCCAGACCCTCGGCGCCAGCGCCGAGATCTCCGGCAGCTTCGACCAGGAGTCGGCGCAGAACCTGGGCAACATCCTGTCCTTCGGCGCGCTCCCGCTCTCCTTCGACGTGGCGAGCACCACCACGGTCACCGCCGCGCTCGGCGGTGAGCAGCTGCACGCCGGCCTCATCGCCGGTGCGATCGGCCTGGCGCTGGTCATCATCTACCTGGTGGCGTACTACCGCGGCCTGTCGCTGATCGCGATCCTCAGCCTCGGCGCCTCGGCGATCATGACGTACACGATCATGTCGCTCCTCGGCCCGGGCATCGGCTTCGCCCTGAACCTGCCCGCGGTGTGTGGTGCGATCGTTGCGATCGGTATCACCGCGGACTCGTTCATCGTGTACTTCGAGAGAGTCCGTGACGAGATCCGCGAGGGCCGCACGCTGCGCCCCGCCGTCGAGCGCGCCTGGCCGCGCGCCCGGCGCACGATCCTGGTCTCCGACTTCGTGTCGTTCCTCGCCGCCGCCGTGCTGTTCGTCGTCACGGTCGGCAAGGTCCAGGGCTTCGCGTTCACCCTCGGTCTGACCACCGTCCTCGACGTGGTCGTGGTGTTCTTCTTCACCAAGCCCGTGATGACGCTCATGGCCCGCAAGAAGTTCTTCTCCGAGGGACACGGCTGGTCCGGCCTGGACCCGAAGCGGCTCGGCGCCAAGCCGCCGCTGCGCCGTTCGCGCCCCAACCTCCTGGAAGAAGACCCGCCCGAGCCACCGCGGCGCCGCTCCCGCGTCAGCGCCGCCCCGACCGACTCGAAGGAGGCGTGAGATGTCGCGACTCGGCGCACTCGGCGCCCGGCTGTACCGCGGTGAGGTCGGCTACGACTTCATCGGCAAGCGGAAGGTCTGGTACGGGCTCTCGATCCTGATCACCATCACGGCCATCCTCGGCCTGGCGGTGCAGGGCCTCAACATGGGCATCGAGTTCAAGGGCGGTGCCGTCTTCACCACCCCGAAGACGAGCATCTCCGTCTCGCAGGCCCAGACGGACGCCCAGGAGGCGGCCGGCCACGACGCCATCGTCCAGAAGCTCGGCAACGGGACCCTCAGGATCCAGGTCACCGAGCTGAGCCAGGCGCAGGCCGACAAGGTCAAGACGCAGCTGGCGAAGGACCTGAGCGTCGACGAGAACAAGATCGCCGCCGACATCGTCGGTCCCAGCTGGGGCGAGACGATCGCCAACAAGGCCTGGACGGGCCTGGCGGTCTTCATGGTCCTGGTGGTGATCTATCTCGCCATCGCCTTCGAGTGGCGGATGGCCGTCGCCGCCCTCATCGCCCTGATCCACGACCTCACCATCACCGTCGGGGTGTACGCCCTGGTGGGCTTCGAGGTGACGCCGGGCACCGTGATCGGTCTGCTGACGATTCTCGGTTACTCCTTGTACGACACCGTGGTCGTCTTCGACAGCCTCAAGGAGGGGTCGAAGGGCATCACCAAGCAGACCCGGTGGTACTACAGCGAGGTGGCCAACCGGTCCATCAACGGGACCCTGGTCCGCTCCATCAACACCACCGTGGTCGCGCTGCTCCCCGTCGCCGGCCTGCTCTTCATCGGTGGCGGCGTCCTGGGCGCCGGCATGCTGAACGACATCTCGCTGTCGCTCTTCGTCGGTCTCGCCGCCGGCGCGTACTCCTCGATCTTCATCGCCACTCCGCTCGTCGCCGACCTCAAGGAACGCGACCCGCAGATGAAGGCCCTGAAGAAGCGGGTGCTCGCCAAGCGCGCGGCGGCCGCGGCCAAGGGTGAGCCGGCCGAGGGGTCCGAGGAGACGGACGTGCGGTACGACGACGAGCCGGAGGACGCCCCCCACGGGGTCGCGACCGCCGCCGCCGTCGCCGGACCGCGCAGCAGCCGAGGCGGCCGGGGCCGTCCCTCGGGACGGCGGCGGTGACCGACGCCAGCACCAGGGACCTGCTCCTCAGCCGTATCCGTGATGTCGCGGACCACCCGAAGCCCGGGATCGTCTTCAAGGACATCACCCCGCTGCTGGCGGACCCGAAGGCGTTCTCGGCGCTGACGGACGCGCTCGCCGCGCTGTGCGTCGCGTACGGGGCGACGAAGGTCGTCGGCCTGGAGGCCCGCGGCTTCATCCTGGCCGCGCCGGTCGCGGTCCGGGCGGGCCTGGGCTTCATCCCCGTACGCAAGGCGGGCAAGCTCCCGGGCGCGACCCTGTCGCAGTCCTACGAGCTGGAGTACGGCACCGCCGAGATGGAGGTCCACGCCGAGGACCTGGGGGAGGGGGACCGCGTCATCGTCATCGACGACGTCCTCGCCACCGGGGGCACGGCGGAGGCCTCCGTGGAGCTGGTCCGGCGGGCCGGGGCCGAGGTCGTGGGGGTGGCGGTCCTTCTGGAGCTGGCCTTCCTGGGCGGCCGGGCCCGTCTGGAGCCGTCGCTGCGCGGCGCCCCGCTGGAGGCGCTGCTCACGTTCTGAGCGCCGACCGGGCCGTACGGAAACGTACGGACGCCTGACGGCACCCGTACGGAGTACCGGCGGAGCGCCCGTCGGGCGGCACGCGAAAGATACACACGCGTCACAGGGAACACGCACGAAACGCGCAGGGACGGGCACCCGGGAACAAGCGGGTGCCCGTCCCGCGTTTCGTAAACCCTTCGGTCCCGGGGCGAGAGGGGCGCCCGAGGTCGATACCATGGAGCTTCCGGCCCTGTCCGGGGGTCCCGGAACCGCACGAGGAGCGCTCTTGCCAGACGAGGCACAGCCACTGGCCGCCGCGACGCCCGAGCAGCACGCAGCCCAGGCCGCGGCGCGGCCGGCCGCGCCCCAGGACAAGGCGGCCGCGGACAAGGCGGCCGCCGCGGACACGTCCGCGCCGAAGGCGGCGGAGAACGGCCGGCCGGCGCCGGGCACCCCCGCGCCCGTGGAGCCGCAGGCCGCGAAGCCCGCGCCCGAGCTGCCCTCGACCCCGGTCACCGCCCCCAAGCCGGCGCCCGCGACCCCGCCCCGTACCGGCGGGTCCTCCAACCGGGTACGGGCCAGGCTCGCGCGGCTCGGCGTGCAGCGCTCGTCCACGTACAACCCGGTCCTGGAGCCGCTCCTGCGGACCGTGCGCGGCAACGACCCGAAGATCGAGACCGCCACGCTGCGCCAGATCGAGAACGCGTACCAGGTCGCCGAGCGCTGGCACCGCGGCCAGAAGCGCAAGAGCGGCGACCCGTACATCACGCACCCCCTCGCCGTGACGACGATCCTCGCCGAGCTGGGCATGGACCCCGCCACCCTGATGGCGGGCCTGCTGCACGACACGGTCGAGGACACCGAGTACGGCCTGGACACCCTGCGCCGTGACTTCGGCGACCAGGTCGCGCTGCTGGTCGACGGCGTGACCAAGCTGGACCGCGTCAAGTTCGGCGAGGCCGCGCAGGCCGAGACCGTACGCAAGATGGTCGTGGCCATGGCCAAGGACCCGCGTGTCCTGGTCATCAAGCTCGCCGACCGGCTGCACAACATGCGCACGATGCGGTACCTCAAGCGGGAGAAGCAGGAGAAGAAGGCCCGCGAGACGCTGGAGATCTACGCGCCGCTGGCCCACCGCCTGGGCATGAACACCATCAAGTGGGAGCTGGAGGACCTCGCCTTCGCGATCCTCTACCCCAAGATGTACGACGAGATCGTGCGGCTCGTCGCCGAGCGCGCCCCCAAGCGGGACGAATACCTCGCCATAGTGACCGACGAGGTGCAGTCCGACCTGCGCGCGGCCCGGATCAAGGCCACCGTCACCGGCCGGCCGAAGCACTACTACAGCGTCTACCAGAAGATGATCGTCCGCGGCCGTGACTTCGCGGAGATCTACGACCTGGTGGGCATCCGTGTCCTGGTCGACACCGTCCGTGACTGCTACGCGGCGCTCGGCACCGTCCACGCCCGGTGGAACCCGGTCCCGGGGCGGTTCAAGGACTACATCGCGATGCCCAAGTTCAACATGTACCAGTCGCTGCACACGACGGTCATCGGCCCCAACGGCAAGCCCGTCGAGCTCCAGATCCGTACGTTCGACATGCACCGCCGCGCCGAGTACGGCATCGCCGCGCACTGGAAGTACAAGCAGGAGGCCGTCGCCGGCACCTCCAAGGTCCGCACCGACGTGCCCCGGTCCACCAGCAGGGTCGGCGGCCAGGACACCGTCAACGACATGGCGTGGCTGCGCCAGCTCCTCGACTGGCAGAAGGAGACCGAGGACCCCAGCGAGTTCCTGGAGTCCCTGCGCTTCGACCTGTCGCGCAACGAGGTCTTCGTCTTCACGCCGAAGGGCGACGTCATAGCGCTGCCGGCCGGGGCCACCCCCGTCGACTTCGCCTACGCCGTCCACACGGAGGTCGGCCACCGGACCATAGGGGCACGGGTCAACGGGCGGCTCGTCCCGCTCGAATCGACGCTCGACAACGGTGATCTGGTGGAGGTCTTCACCTCCAAGGCGTCCGGGGCGGGCCCGTCCCGCGACTGGCTGGGTTTCGTCAAGTCGCCGCGTGCCAGGAACAAGATCCGTGGGTGGTTCTCCAAGGAGCGCCGCGACGAGGCCATCGAGCAGGGCAAGGACGCCATCGCCAAGGCGATGCGCAAGCAGAACCTGCCGATCCAGCGGATCCTCACCGGCGACTCCCTGGTCACCCTCGCGCACGAGATGCGCTACCCGGACATCTCGTCCTTGTACGCGGCGATCGGCGAGGGCCATGTGACGGCGCAGAGCGTCGTCCAGAAGCTGGTGCAGGCCCTCGGCGGCGAGGAGGCGGCCAACGAGGACATCGCCGAGACGGCCCCGCCGTCGCACGGCCGCAGCAAGCGCCGCTCCAGCGCGGACCCCGGCGTGGTCGTCAAGGGCGTGGACGACGTGTGGGTGAAGCTCGCCCGCTGCTGTACGCCGGTGCCGGGCGATCCGATCATCGGGTTTGTCACGCGGGGCGCGGGCGTTTCCGTGCACCGCGCGGACTGCGTCAACGTGGACTCGCTCTCGCAACAGCCCGAACGCATGCTCGAAGTCGAGTGGGCGCCGACCCAGTCGTCGGTGTTCCTGGTCGCCATCCAGGTCGAGGCGCTGGACCGGTCGCGGCTGCTGTCGGACGTCACGCGCGTCCTCTCCGACCAGCACGTCAACATCCTGTCGGCGGCGGTCCAGACGTCACGCGACCGGGTGGCCACCTCACGCTTCACCTTCGAGATGGGCGACCCCAAGCACCTCGGGCACGTCCTGAAGGCGGTACGGGGCGTGGAGGGCGTGTACGACGTCTACCGGGTGACGTCGGCGCGCAGGCCGTAAGAAGTCCTGGCGTACGAAGAGGCTCCCCGTACGTCCTGTACGGGGAGCCTCTTCGTACGACCCCGGAGGGTCCGGCGCGGTGTCAGCCGCCGAACTCCTGGAGACCCTTGAGCGCCTGGTCCAGCAGTGCCTGCCGGCCCTCCAGCTCCTTGGCGAGCTTGTCCGCCCTGGCGTTGTTGCCCGCCGCCCGCGCCGTGTCGATCTGCCCGCGCAGCTTGTCGACGGCGGCCTGGAGCTGACCCGTCAGACCCGCGGCACGCGCGCGTGCCTCCGGGTTCGTACGGCGCCACTCGTTCTCCTCGGACTCCTGGAGAGCCCGCTCCACCGCCTGCATCCGGCCCTCGACCCGCGGCCGGGCGTCGCGCGGCACATGCCCCACGGCCTCCCAGCGCTCGTTGAGGGCGCGGAAGGCGGCCCTGGCGGCCTTGAGGTCCTTCACCGGGACCAGCCGTTCGGCCTCGGTGGCGAGATCCTCCTTGACCTTCAGGTTCTCGGTCTGCTCCGCGTCCCGCTCGGCGAAGACCTCACCGCGCGCCGCGAAGAAGACGTCCTGCGCGCCGCGGAAACGGTTCCACAGATCGTCCTCGGCCTCGCGCTGGGCGCGGCCCGCCGCCTTCCAGTCCGTCATCAGCTCGCGGTAACGCGCGGCCGTGTCGCCCCAGTCGGTGGACTTGGAGAGCGTCTCCGCCTCGGCGACCAGCTTCTCCTTCGCCTTACGGGCGTCCTCACGCTGCGCGTCGAGGGCGGCGAAGTGCGCCTTGCGGCGCTTGGAGAAGGCCGAGCGCGCGTGCGAGAAGCGGTGCCACAGCTCGTCGTCGGACTTCCGGTCGAGCCTGGGCAGGCCCTTCCAGATGTCCACGAGCGCCCGCAGCCGCTCGCCGGCCGACCGCCACTGGTCGCTCTGCGCCAGCTCCTCGGCCTCGGTGACGAGCGCCCCCTTGGCCACCTTGGCCTCGTCGGTCTGCTTCGCCCGCTGCACCTTGCGCTCCTCGCGGCGCGCGTCGACCGTCGCGACCAGGGCGTCGAGCCGCTTGCGCAGCGCGTCCAGGTCGCCCACGGAATGGTGCTCGTCCACCTGGCCGCGCAGATGGTCGATGGCCGCCGTCGCGTCCTTCGCGGACAGGTCGGTGGTCTTCACCCGCCGTTCGAGGAGGCCGATCTCGACAACCAGGCCCTCGTACTTGCGCTCGAAATAGGCCAGAGCCTCATCCGGAGAGCCTGCCTGCCAGGATCCGACGACCTGTTCGCCGTCGGCCGTACGCACGTACACGGTGCCCGTCTCGTCGACACGGCCCCACGGGTCGCTGCTCACAGCGCCTCCTCCACCTGATGCCTGCGGGGGAGTTCGCCCCCGGGCATCGTCCACAGTTTCCTGGGACGGGCTCGCGCCCGTCCTCCACCCCGCCAATCTAGGCGACCGGCGGGCCGGCTGTCCGCACTCCGCACGGCCGAATTCAGAGGGTCACGCCTTGTCGACCGTGCCCTTCTCGATGGTGACGGCCTTCTTGGGGGCGCCGTCGCCCGTGGCACCGTCCACACCGGCCTTGGCCACGGCATCCACGACCTTCAGGCTGTCCGCGTCCATCGTGCCGAACGGGGTGTACGTGGGGGGCAGTTTGGTGTCCTTGTACACGAGGAAGAACTGGCTGCCACCGGTGTGCGGCTGGCCGGTATTGGCCATCGCGACCGTCCCTGCCTTGTACGTCACCGCGCCGTCGGCGGCCGGCTTGCCCAGGGACTTGAGGTTCTCGTCCGGGATCGTGTAGCCGGGGCCGCCCGTACCGTCGCCCTTGGGGTCGCCGCACTGGAGCACGTAGATACCCTGGGTGGTCAGACGGTGGCACTTCGTGTTGTCGAAGTACTTCTTGTCCGCCAGGGACTTGAACGAGTTCACGGTGCTCGGCGTCTTCGCGGCGTCCATCGCGATGGCGATGTCCCCCACGTTCGTCTTGAGCGACATCGTGTACTCGGCCGTCTTGTCGATCGTGATCTTCGGCTCGGGGGAGGCTGCCTCGGTCGGCTCGGGCGACGCCGGGGGAGAGGTCGCCGGGGCCGCGGCGTCGCTCTTGCCGTCCTTGTCGCTGTCGGTCAGACCGCCCACGGCGTACGCGGCGCCGCCGGCGGCCACCACGACGGCCAGCACGGACGCGATGATGACATTGCGCCGCTTGGCCTTCTGACGGGCCTCCACCCTGCGCTGCTGCTGCCGCTCGAACTTCTCCCGGGCGAGCTGCCGCCGCCGCTGATCGGTCCCTGCCACCGGGTCTTCTCCTCGTTCGTCGTGATGCTGGGTTACGGGGCCAGGCACTGGGGCCTGGCCCCGTACGGTATATGGGTTAGCTGTGGAATGAGCAGCGCCGGTAGGCTCTGGTCCACCGCATCGTCGTACCTGAAACCGCCGCAGCGCCCTTTCCCGGGGTCCACATCGGGGATTCGGGGACATCGGTGACATCTCGCCACCTCGACATCTAAGGACGATCGTGCTCATTGCCGGGTTCCCCGCCGGGGCCTGGGGGACCAACTGCTATCTGGTCGCCCCCGCCGCGGGTGAGGAGTGCGTGATCATCGACCCCGGCCACCAGGCCACCGAGGGCGTCGCGGACACCGTACGCAAGCACGGGCTCAAGCCCGTCGCCGTCATCCTCAGCCACGGTCACCTCGACCACGTCGCCTCGGTCGTCCCCGTCTGCGGCGCGCACGACGTGCCCGCGTGGATCCACCCCGCCGACCGGTACATGATGAGCGACCCGGAGAAGGGCCTCGGCCGCTCGATCGGGACGCCGCTGATGGACGGGATCACGGTGGGCGAGCCGTCCGACCTGCGGGTGCTGACCGACGGCGCCACGCTGCGCCTGGCGGGCCTGGACTTCACCGTCGCGCACGCGCCCGGCCATACCAAGGGGTCGGTGACCTTCGGACTGCCCGAGGCCGCCGGTGGGGACGACATCCCCCCGGTGCTGTTCTCGGGTGATCTGCTGTTCGCCGGCTCCGTCGGACGCACCGACCTGCCCGGCGGCGACCACGCCGAGATGCTCGAATCGCTGGCCCGCGTGTGCCTGCCGCTCGACGACTCGACCGTGGTGCTCTCGGGCCACGGCCCCCAGACGACCATCGGCCGGGAGCGCGCCACCAACCCGTATTTGCGGGACGTGGCCGCCGGCCTCGGACGCGGCCAGGACGCCGCTCCGCGACGAGGAATGTGAAACAGCGAACCCCATGAGCACCTTCCAGGCCCCCAAGGGGACCTACGACCTTCTCCCCCCGGCCTCCGCGGTCCACCTCGCCGTCCGGGACGCGATCTCCGCGCCGTTGCGCACCTCGGGCTACGGCTATGTCGAGACGCCGGGCTTCGAGGACGTCGAGCTCTTCGCGCGCGGTGTCGGTGAGTCCACCGACATCGTCACGAAGGAGATGTACACCCTCACCACCAAAGGTGGTTCCGAGCTGGCGCTGCGCCCCGAAGGCACCGCCTCGGTGCTGCGCGCCGCGCTGGAGGCCAACCTCCACAAGGCCGGGAACCTGCCCGTCAAGCTCTGGTACTCCGGCTCGTACTACCGCTACGAGCGTCCCCAGAAGGGCCGTTACCGCCACTTCTCCCAGGTCGGGGCCGAGGCCATCGGCTCCGAGGACCCCGCGCTGGACGCGGAGCTGATCATCCTGGCCGACCAGGCGTACCGCTCGCTGGGCCTGCGGGACTTCCGTATCCTCCTCAACTCCCTGGGCGACAAGGAGTGCAGGCCGGTCTACCGCGAAGCCCTCCAGGGCTTCCTGCGTGGGCTCGACCTGGACGAGGAGACGCGCCGCCGCATCGACATCAACCCGCTGCGCGTCCTCGACGACAAGCGCGCCGAGGTACGGAAACAGCTCGTCGGCGCGCCGCTGCTGCGGGACTACCTGTGCGACGCCTGCCGGGCGTACCACGACGAGGTCCGTGCGCTGCTGGCCTCGGCGGGCGTCGGGTACGAGGACGACGACCGGCTCGTCCGGGGGCTCGACTACTACACCCGTACGACCTTCGAGTTCGTCCACGACGGGCTCGGCGCGCAGTCCGCGGTGGGCGGCGGCGGCCGGTACGACGGGCTGTCCGAGATGATCGGCGGGCCCGCGCTGCCCTCCGTGGGCTGGGCGCTCGGGGTGGACCGCACGGTGCTGGCGCTGGAGGCGGAGGGCATCACGCTCGCCCTGCCCGCCCCGGTGACCGTGTACGCGGTCGCCCTCGGCGACGAGGCGCGGCGCCTGCTCTTCGCCGTGGTCACCGACCTGCGCAAGGCCGGGATCGCCGCGGACTTCTCGTACGGCGAGCGGGGCCTCAAGGGCCACATGAAGAACGCCAACCGGTCCGGCGCGCGGTTCACGATCGTCGCCGGGGAGCGCGATCTCGCCGAGGGTGTCGCCCAGCTCAAGGACATGGAGTCCGGCGAGCAGGTTCCGGTCGCCGTCGACGCCCTGGTGGCGGAGATCGGGAGCAGGCTCGGCTGAGCCTCCGTACCCGGGTCCTTATCTCCACCGAACGGTGGAGATGGGGACGCGTACGGCACAATGGGCCTGCCCACCCCACAGGCCCAGGCCACACAGCGACGGATCACAGATATGACCAGTGCAACGCTCGACGACGTCTCCTCGGACCACGAGGAAGGCGGCGGCGCCCCCGGCGCGGTCGGTGCCGGCCGGGCGTTCGCGCTGATGCTGGTGATCACCGGTGCGATGGGGCTGCTGGCGGCGTGGGTGATCACGCTGGACAAGTTCAAGCTGCTGGAGGACCCGAACTTCACCCCGGGATGCAGTCTGAATCCGGTGGTGTCCTGCGGGAACATCATGAAGAGCGCGCAGGCGTCGGCGTTCGGGTTCCCGAATCCGATGCTGGGGCTGGCGACCTACCCGGTGGTGATGGGGATCGGTCTGGCGCTGCTGGCCGGGGCGCGCTACCGGCGGTGGTTCTGGCTGGGGCTGAACGCGGGCACGTTGTTCGGTGTCGGATTCTGCACCTGGCTTCAGTACCAGTCCCTCTACAACATCAACTCCCTGTGCCTGTGGTGCTGCCTCGCGTGGGTCGGCACGATCGTCATGTTCTGGTACGTGACCTCCCACAACCTCCGCCACGGGATCATCCCCGCGCCCGCCGGGCTGCGGAGCCTGCTGAGCGAGTTCACCTGGGTCCTGCCCGCCCTGCACATCGGACTCATCGGGGTGCTCATCCTGATCCGCTGGTGGGACTTCTGGACCGGCTGACCTCCGGCTGGCCTCTGGCCGACCCGCCCGTCGCAGGTCCGGCGGCTTCGCACCGGCCGGACTGTCAGTGGGCTGGCATAGGCTTCACATGTGGAGCCAGACCTCTTTACCGCAGCCGCCGAAGAGCGCCAGGAGAAGGACCCGTCCAGCAGTCCCCTGGCCGTCCGGATGCGCCCGCGTGTCGTGGACGAGGTGGTGGGCCAGCGGCATCTGCTCAAGCCCGGGTCCCCGCTGCGCCGGCTGGTCGGTGAGGGCAGCGGCGGCCCCGCGGGCCCCTCGTCCGTGATCCTCTGGGGACCTCCGGGCACGGGCAAGACGACCCTGGCGTACGTGGTCTCCAAGGCGACCAACAAACGCTTCGTGGAGCTCTCCGCGATCACGGCGGGAGTGAAAGAGGTACGGGCGGTCATCGACGGCGCCCGCCGCGCCTCCGGAGGGTTCGGCAAGGACACCGTCCTCTTCCTCGACGAGATCCACCGGTTCAGCAAGGCCCAGCAGGACTCCCTCCTGCCCGCGGTGGAGAACCGCTGGGTGACGCTCATCGCCGCGACCACCGAGAATCCGTACTTCTCGATCATCTCCCCGCTGCTCTCCCGCTCCCTCCTGCTGACGCTGGAGCCGCTCACCGACGACGACCTGACCAGCCTGCTGCGCCGGGCCCTGACCGAGGAGCGGGGCCTCGGGGGCGCGGTCACCCTGCCCGACGACGCCGAGGCCCACCTGCTGCGGATCGCGGGCGGGGACGCGCGGCGCGCGCTGACGGCGCTGGAGGCGGCAGCCGGGGCGGCGCTCGCCAAGGGCGAGAAGGAGATCTCGCTCCAGACGGTCGAGGAGACGGTCGACCGGGCGGCGGTGATGTACGACCGGGACGGCGACCAGCACTACGACGTGGCGAGCGCGCTGATCAAGTCGATCCGGGGGTCGGACGTGGACGCGGCGCTGCACTATCTGGCCCGGATGATCGACGCGGGGGAGGACCCCCGGTTCATCGCCCGCCGCCTCATGATCTCGGCGAGCGAGGACATCGGCCTCGCGGACCCCGCCGCCCTGCCGCTGGCGGTCGCCGCCGCCCAGGCCGTCGCCATGATCGGCTTCCCGGAGGCCGCGCTCACCCTCAGCCACGCCACGATCGCCCTGGCCCTGGCCCCGAAGTCGAACGCGGCGACGCTGGCGATCGGGGGCGCCCTCGAAGACGTACGGAAGGGACTGACCGGCCAGATCCCGCCCCACCTGCGGGACGGCCACTACAAGGGCGCGGCCAAGCTCGGTCATGCCCAGGGGTACGTCTATCCGCACGACGTACCGGGCGGGATCGCCGCCCAGCAGTACGCGCCGGAGTCCGTCGCGGGCCGGCGGTACTACGAACCGACGCGGTACGGCGCGGAGGCGCGCTACGCGGACGTGGTCGACAAGGTCCGCGAGCGGCTGCGGGGGGACGGCTCCTGAGCCGCCCCGGCCCCCTTTTCAGTCGCCGGACGGCGCGGAGGACACCGCGTCGAAGAGCGTGTGCATGGCCCGCCGCAGCCCGCCGACGTCCTTCACCGGCTCGGGGAAGTCGAAGCGGGCGTCGAAGCACCGGACCCCGGTGAAGCGCACCCGCAGCCCGAAGCGGTCGAGCGCGACCGGTACGGCGGCCGTCCCCGCGCCCGAAGGACCCTCGGCCCGCACGCCGAGCAGCCCGCGCAGCCCCTGGACCTCCGCGCCGTGCGCCGCGTGCAGGTGCTGGAGTAGCTCCGCCTCGTGCTCCACCAGCGGATCGGCGACGGCCGCCACGAAATCCTCGGCCTCGACGGTCTCCGCACCCCAGAGGTCGTCCACGCACGCCTCCCCGACCTCCAGCCGCAGGATCACCCGCCCCGGCTCCGCCTCCCGGTCCGGTACGCGCGTCAGCCAGCCGGAGAGCCAGGCCCGGCCACGGATCCGGTGGGGCACGGACACCGGCGCCACGTCGGTGATCTCCAGCACCGCGGTCAGCTCGTCGTCCTGCGCGTGGGTGGCCGCCCGCGCCGCGGGGGACTCCGCGGAGAAGACCATGAGCACCTCGCCGTCGCTCCCGACGGTGCGCGCGTCGGGCATCAGCTGGTACGGCCCGGCCCCGTCCAGACCGGGAATGACCAGTACCGCCGAGCATGTACTCTGTACGAGAGTTCGTGTGCGTTCGGCTGCTGACGGCATCCGATCGATTTCAAGCCCGCTGGGACGCGGCTGACCATGAGCTGATCGGACCTCCGTCGAATCGACCCCCTCCTGCGGGCTGTCGAGGCTGTCTGTGATGCGCGTGGTGTTCCCAGGGCGAGACATGCGATCTCCTTTGAGTAAGGTGAGCCTAACCTAACCTACATGGAGGTCTGGAGAACGTGCCTAACCAGTCGCGTCCCAAGGTCAAGAAGTCACGCGCGCTCGGTATCGCGCTGACGCCGAAGGCAGTCAAGTACTTCGAGGCCCGCCCCTACCCGCCGGGCGAGCACGGCCGCGGACGCAAGCAGAACTCGGACTACAAGGTTCGTCTGCTGGAGAAGCAGCGCCTGCGCGCCCAGTACGACATCAGCGAGCGCCAGATGGCCCGCGCCTACGACCGCGCCAAGAAGGCCGAAGGCAAGACGGGCGAAGCGCTCGTGGTCGAGCTGGAGCGCCGCCTCGACGCCCTGGTCCTGCGTTCGGGCATCGCCCGCACCATCTACCAGGCCCGTCAGATGGTCGTCCACGGCCACATCGAGGTCAACGGCGGCAAGGTCGACAAGCCGTCCTTCCGCGTCCGTCCCGACGACGTCGTGATGGTCCGCGAGCGCAGCCGCGAGAAGGTCCCCTTCCAGGTCGCGCGCGAAGGTGGCTACGACACCGACGGCGAGACCCCGCGCTACCTCCAGGTCAACCTGAAGGCCCTGGCGTTCCGCCTGGACCGTGACCCGCAGCGCAAGGAGATCCCGGTCATCTGCGACGAGCAGCTGGTCGTCGAGTACTACGCCCGCTGATCAGGCGTACCTCCACAGCGTTCCGGCCCGTCTCTTCCCCGCCGTCACCGGTGCGGAAGAGGCGGGTTTCCGCGTTTGCGCCGGGCCGTAATGCGGTACGGGCCCCGACCCTCGGCGCGATAGGGTCGTACCTCGTCGGCGGAGCGGCGAAGGCGCCTTCGCCCGAGCAGGCAACCAAGCAATTCGACCGAGCAGTTCGACCGAGCAAGCAGGGGAGCGGTGCAGCGTGACCGGTGGAGAAGTTGCCGGGATCCTCGTGGCCGTGTTCTGGGCGATTCTGGTCTCCTTCCTCGCCGTGGTGCTGGTGAGGCTGGCCCAGACGCTCAAGGCGGCCACCAGACTCGTCGCGGACGTGACCGAGCAGGCCGTACCGCTGCTCGCCGATGCGTCGGCGACCGTACGCTCCGCGCAGACCCAGCTCGACCGCGTCGACGCCATCGCGACCGACGTCCAGGAAGTCACCTCCAACGCCTCCGCGCTGTCCTCGACGGTCGCCTCGACCTTCGGCGGCCCCCTCGTCAAGGTCGCGGCCTTCGGCTACGGCGTACGGCAGGCGTTGAGCCGCAAGGGCGCCCCGGCCGCCGGGAGCGCCGCCCCCGAGCGCGGAGCGCGCCGCACGGTCGTGGGCCGTACGGTGCCGGCCGCCAGGCGCAGGAACAAGAAGGGCTGAGGCAGCGATGTTCCGCCGTACGTTCTGGTTCACCGCGGGCGCGGCGGCCGGTGTGTGGGCGACCACCAAGGTCAACCGCAAGCTCCGGCAGCTGACCCCCGAATCCCTCGCCGCGCAGGCCGCGAACAAGGCGATCGACGCCGGTCACAGACTCAAGGACTTCGCCCTCGACGTGCGGACCGGAATGGTCCGCCGCGAGGCCGAGCTGGGCGAGGCACTGGGCCTGGAGGCACCGGCTGACCCGGCGCTCCCCGCGCCCCGGCGCGTCACGGCGATCGAGTACACCGAGCACACGGAGAACCCCCGCGCCCCGCGCGCCGGCACGAACCCCTACAACCCGCACAACCGGAATGAGGACCACTGATGGAGTCGGCCGAAATCCGCCGTCGCTGGCTGAGCTTCTTCGAGGAGCGCGGTCACACCGTTGTCCCTTCGGCGTCGCTCATCGCGGACGACCCGACTCTCCTGCTGGTCCCGGCGGGCATGGTGCCCTTCAAGCCGTACTTCCTGGGCGAGGTCAAGCCGCCGTTCCCGCGCGCCACCAGCGTGCAGAAGTGCGTCCGCACCCCGGACATCGAAGAGGTCGGCAAGACCACCCGCCACGGCACCTTCTTCCAGATGTGCGGCAACTTCTCCTTCGGCGACTACTTCAAGGAAGGCGCCGTCAAGCTCGCCTGGGAGCTGCTCACCAGCTCCCTCGCCGACGGCGGCTACGGCCTGGACCCGGACAGGCTCTGGGTCACGGTGTACGAGGACGACGACGAGGCCGAGCGCATCTGGCGTGACGTCGTCGGGTTCCCCGCCGAGCGCATCCAGCGCCTCGGCAAGAAGGAGAACTACTGGTCGATGGGCGTGCCGGGCCCCTGCGGCCCCTGCTCGGAGATCATGTACGACCGGGGCCCCGACTTCGGCGCCGAGGGCGGCCCCGCCGTCAACGACGAGCGCTACGTGGAGATCTGGAACCTGGTCTTCATGCAGTACGAGCGCGGCGAGGGCACCGGCAAGGAGGACTTCGAGATCCTCGGCGACCTGCCGTCGCAGAACATCGACACGGGTCTCGGACTCGAACGCCTCGCCATGATCCTCCAGGGCGTACACAACATGTACGAGACCGACACCCTGCGCGTCGTCATGGACAAGGCCACCGAGCTGACCGGCGTGCGGTACGGCGCCGAGCACGGCTCGGACGTCTCGCTGCGCGTGGTCGCCGACCACATGCGTACCTCCGCCATGCTCATCGGCGACGGCGTCACCCCCGGCAACGAGGGCCGCGGTTACGTGCTGCGCCGCATCATGCGCCGCGCCATCCGCAACATGCGCCTCCTCGGCGCCACCCAGCCGGTCGTCGCCGAGCTGATCGACGTGGTCATCAGGACCATGGGCGAGCAGTACCCGGAGCTGGAGACCGACCGCAAGCGCATCGAGACCGTCGCCCTCGCCGAGGAGGCCGCCTTCCTCAAGGCCCTCAAGGGCGGGACGAACATCCTCGACACGGCCGTCACGGAGACCAAGGCCGCCGGCGGCCAGGTGCTCTCCGGGGACCGGGCCTTCCTGCTCCACGACACCTGGGGCTTCCCCATCGACCTCACCCTGGAGATGGCCGCCGAACAGGGCCTCTCCGTGGACGAGGACGGCTTCCGCCGGCTCATGAAGGAGCAGCGCGAGCGCGCCAAGGCCGACGCCAAGGCCAAGAAGTCCGGCCACGCCGACCTCTCCGCCTACCGCGCCGTGGCCGACAACAGCGGTTCCACCGAGTTCACCGGCTACACCTCCACGGAGAACGAGTCGACGATCGTCGGCCTGCTCGTGGACGGGGTGTCGTCACCGGCCGCCACGGAGGGTGACGAGGTCGAGGTGGTCCTCGACCGCACACCGTTCTACGCCGAGGGCGGCGGCCAGCTCGCCGACCAGGGCCGGATCCGGCTCGACACCGGCGCCGTCATCCAGGTCCGCGACGTCCAGCAGCCCGTGCCCGGGGTCTCCGTGCACAAGGGTGTCGTCCAGGTCGGCGAGGTGACGGTCGGCGCCCCCGTACAGGCCGCCATCGACCTCAACCGCCGCCGGGCCATCGCCCGCGCCCACAGCGCCACCCACCTCACGCACCAGGCGCTGCGCGACGCCCTCGGCCCCACGGCCGCCCAGGCCGGCTCCGAGAACTCCCCGGGCCGCTTCCGCTTCGACTTCGGCTCGCCCGCCGCCGTACCCGGCACGGTCCTCACCGACGTCGAGCAGAAGATCAACGAAGTGCTCGCCCGTGAACTGGACGTGCAGGCCGAGGTCATGTCCATCGACGAGGCCAAGAAGCAGGGCGCCATCGCCGAGTTCGGCGAGAAGTACGGCGAGCGCGTCCGCGTGGTGACGATCGGCGACTTCTCCAAGGAGCTGTGCGGCGGTACGCACGTCAGGAACACGGCCCAGCTCGGGCTGGTGAAGCTGCTCGGCGAGTCGTCCATCGGCTCCGGCGTACGGCGGATCGAGGCCCTGGTCGGCGTCGACGCGTACAACTTCCTCGCCAAGGAGCACACCGTCGTCGCCCAGCTCCAGGAGCTGGTCAAGGGCCGCTCCGAGGAGCTGCCCGAGAAGATCTCCGGCATGCTCTCCAAGCTGCGGGACGCCGAGAAGGAGATCGAGAAGTTCCGCGCCGAGAAGGTGCTGGCCGCCGCCGCCGGCCTCGCCGGCAGCGCCAAGGACGTCCGCGGTACGGCCCTGGTGACCGGCCAGGTCCCCGACGGCACCTCGGCCGACGACCTGCGCAAGCTGGTCCTCGACGTGCGCGGCCGGATGCCCGGGGACCGGCCGACGGTCGTCGCCCTGTTCACCACGTCCGGCGGCCGTCCCGTGACCGTCATCGCCACCAACGAGGCGGCCCGTGAGCGCGGCCTCAAGGCCGGTGAGCTGGTGCGTGCCGCCGCCAAGACCCTCGGGGGCGGAGGCGGCGGCAAGCCGGACGTCGCCCAGGGCGGCGGGCAGAACCCGGAGGCCGTCGGGGACGCCGTGGCCGCCGTCGAGCGCCTTGTCGCCGAGACGGCCTGACGCCCCGTGGAGGCCCCCGTGCCGGCTGTGGAACGGCTCACATGAGACGCGGACGCAGGCTCGCGATCGACGTCGGGGACGCCCGGATCGGGGTCGCCTCGTGCGACCCCGACGGGATCATCGCCACGCCGGTGGAGACCGTGCCGGGACGTGACGTCCCGGCCGCCCACCGGCGGCTGCGGCAGCTCGTCGAGGAGTACGAGCCGATCGAGGTCGTGATCGGGCTGCCCCGGTCCCTCAACGGCGGCGAGGGGCCCGCCGCGGCGAAGGTACGTACGTTCGCACAGGAGGTCGCGCGGGGTGTCGCACCCCTGCCGGTACGACTGGTGGACGAGCGCATGAGCACCGTGACCGCCAGCCAGGGGTTGCGTGCTTCCGGCGTGAAGTCAAAGAAGGGCCGCTCCGTCATCGACCAGGTGGCGGCGGTTGTCATCCTTCAGAGTGCCCTGGAGGCCGAACGAGGCTCCGGCGAAGCCCCGGGCGAGGGCGTCGAAGTGGTCATCTGATCGCGGTACGGTAACGTTCCGCGCGATGCGGCGGTGTTCGAACAGCTGCCGCACAGCAAGAGGCGAAACGGACGCCGTACCGCTGGTGCTACGGCCGCCGCCTCGCGGCTCTAGGGGATCGATGACTGACTATGGCCGGGGCCCCGGCTCCGAACCGTGGCACCCCGAAGATCCCTTGTACGGGGATCAGGGGTGGGGAGAGCGGCAGGCGGCGGACGGCCAGGGCGTTCCCTACGGCGAGCAGCCTCAGCAGCAGCAGTATCCGCAGCAGGGGTACGACGCCGGTCAGGCCGGTCAGGATCCGTACCAGCAGCAACAGCAACAGCAGCAGTACCAGCAGCAGCCGTACGACGGCGGGCAGCAGTACGACGCGCAGCAGCAGTACGCGGATCCCCAGCAGTACCAGCAGAATCCGCAGCAGTACCAGGACCCTCAGCAGTACCAGGGGCAGCAGCAGTACCAGCAGCAGCCGCAGGGATACGGCGAGCAGCACGTGCCGCACCAGCAGCAGTACAACGCCGGTACGGGAGCCTGGGACCCGCATCAGCAGCAGGCCGCGATGGCGTACGGCGGTAATCCGGCCGACCCTTACGCGGCTCAGCACCAGGGCGGCTACCCGGAGGGCCAGGACTACTACGCCGCCCAGGACGCGTACCCGCCGCCCCAGCCGCCGGGTCGCCGGCCTGGGGAGGCGGATCCCCAGCAGGGACAGCAGCAGTTCCAGCAGCAGCCGCAGCAGCCCATGCAGCAGCAACACCAGCAGCCGCAGCAACCCCGGCAGCCTCAGCCGCAGCAGCCCCAGGTCCCGGTCCCCGCCGCCCCGGCGGCTCCGGCGGCTCCGGAGAACGAGTGGGACGCCCAGCAGCCCCCGGAGACCCACCCCTTCTTCACGGGTGACGACGACGAGTCCGACAACCGGAACCCGCGGAACGACGACGAGGACGACGACGGGCACGACGACGAGGACGACGACCGGGACGACCGGGATGACCGGGACGGCCGTGACCGTCGTGGCAAGTCGGCCAAAAAGAAGAAGAAGGGCGGCAACGGCCGCGCCTGCCTCGTCCTCGCCGTGGTGCTCGTGGGCGGCGTCGGCGGTATCGGCTACGTCGGCTACACCTTCTACCAGGACCGGTTCGGCCCCCCGCCGGACTTCACGGGCGCCGGTTCCACCGAGGTCCAGGTGGAGATCCCGCCGGACTCCGGGGGGTACGCGATCGCGGCGATCCTGGTGAAGAAAGGCGTGATCAAGAGCGAGGGCGCGTTTGTCGAGGCGCAGAAGAAGAACCCGAAGGGCAATCTTGTCCAGGCGGGCGTCTTCACGCTGCGCAAGGGAATGTCGGGGGAGAACGCCGTCAAGGCGATGCTCGACCCGGCCAGCCACAACTCGTTGGTCATTCCCGAGGGCAAGCGTAATGCCGAGATCTACAAGATGATCGACGACAGGCTCAAGCTCGACAAGGGAACCACCGCCGCTGTCGCGAAGAAGCAGCTCAACAGCCTCGGTCTGCCCGACTGGGCGAAGGGTCACAAGGACCTCAAGGACCCGCTGGAAGGTTTCCTCTATCCGGCGAGCTATCCGGTCGCCGAGGGCATGAAACCGGAATCCGTCCTCAAGAAGATGGTGTCCCGGGCCAACGCCGAATACGGCAAACTCGACCTGGAGGCCAACGCCAAGAAGTTCAAGGTCGACGGCCCGTGGGAGATGATCACCGTCGCCAGCCTCGTCCAGGTCGAGGGCAAGACGCACGACGACTTCCGGAAGATGGCCGAGGTGGTCTACAACCGCCTCAAGCCCACCAACACGCAGACCAACCAGAAGCTTCAGTTCGACTCGTCCTTCAATTACCTCAGGGGCGAGAGCAACATCAATATCAGCGAGTCCGAGATCAACAGCAATCAGGACCCGTACAACACCTACACGCAGCGGGGTCTCCCGCCGGGACCCATCAGCAACCCGGGCGGCGAGGCGCTGGCAGCGGCGCTCGATCCGACCTCGGACGGCTGGCTGTACTTCGTGGCGACCGACGGTGTGCACAAGACCGAATTCGCCAAGACGTACGAGGAGTTCCAGAAACTCAAGGACAAATTCAATGCCAAGCAGGGCAACTAGTCCGGGGATCCGCCGGGCGGCCGTTTTGGGGTCGCCCATCGCGCACTCCCTGTCGCCCGTACTGCACCGCGCGGCCTACGGCGAACTCGGCCTGACCACGTGGTCGTACGACCGGTTCGAGGTCACCGAGACGGGCCTCGCCGACTTCCTAGGGGGGCTCGACCCGTCCTGGGCCGGGCTGTCACTGACCATGCCGCTCAAACGCGCGGTCATCCCGCTCCTGGACGAGATCACCGACACCGCGGCCTCCGTAGAGGCGGTCAACACGGTGATCATCGGCGCCGACGGCCGGCGTACGGGCGACAACACCGACATCCCGGGGATGATCGCCGCCCTGCGCGAGCGGGGCGTGACCACGGTGGAGTCCGCCGCGATCCTCGGCGCGGGCGCCACCGCGTCGTCCGCGCTCGCCGCCCTCGCCCGCGTCTGTACGGGTCCGGTCACCGCGTACGTACGAGGGGAGACGCGCGCCGCCGAGATGCGCGGCTGGGGAGCCCGCCTCGGCGTCGAGGTCCGTACGGCGGACTGGGCGGACGCGGCCGGGGCGCTCGACGCCCCGCTGGTCGTCGCCACCACCCCGGCCGGCGCCTCCGACGCGCTCGCCGGACGGGTCCCCGAGCGCCCCGGCACGCTTTTCGACGTCCTCTACGACCCCTGGCCCACCGCCCTCGCCGCCGCCTGGTCCGCGCGGGGCGGCCAGGTGGTCGGCGGGCTCGACCTGCTCGTCCACCAGGCCGTCCTCCAGGTCGAGATGATGACGGGCCGCACCCCGGCGCCCCTGCCGGAGATGCGTAAGGCGGGCGAACAGGCCCTCGCCGCCCGCTGACGGGTGTCCGGCCGGCCCCGGCCACGGATCCGGCCGGATCAAGCCGCCTCTGTCCGTTTTCCGGACCGGCGGGCGGTCCGCGCCCGCGATCGTGGGAGGATCGGAGACGGCGGGCCAGGGCCGCGCACCCGGTGGCGCCGATGCAGTTCCGGGCGCGAGTAAGAGGAGCACCGTTGAGCAGGTTGCGCTGGCTGACCGCGGGGGAGTCGCACGGCCCCGCCCTGGTGGCGACGCTGGAGGGTCTTCCCGCCGGTGTGCCCATCACCACGGAGATGGTGGCGGACCACCTCGCCCGGCGGCGCCTCGGCTACGGTCGTGGCGCGCGGATGAAGTTCGAGCGTGACGAGATCACCTTCCTCGGTGGTGTACGGCACGGCCTGACCATGGGGTCGCCGGTCGCGATCATGGTCGGGAACACCGAGTGGCCCAAGTGGGAACAGGTCATGTCGGCCGATCCGGTCGATCCGGAGGTGCTGGCCGGGCTGGCCCGCAACGAACCCCTGACCCGGCCCCGGCCCGGTCACGCCGACCTCGCGGGCATGCAGAAGTACGGCGTGGCGGACGCCCGGCCCATCCTGGAGCGCGCCAGCGCCCGGGAGACGGCGGCCAGGGTCGCGCTCGGTGCCGTCGCCCGCTCCTACCTCAAGGAGACGGCCGGCATCGAGATCGTCTCGCACGTCGTGGAGCTGGCCGCGGCCAAGGCGCCGTACGGCGTCTACCCGAAGCCCTCCGACGTCGAGCGGCTCGACGCCGACCCGGTGCGCTGCCTCGACGCGGACGCGAGCAAGGCGATGGTCGCGGAGATCGACCAGGCCCACAAGGACGGCGACACCCTCGGCGGCGTGGTCGAGGTGCTGGCGTACGGCGTGCCCGTCGGGCTCGGCTCGCACGTCCACTGGGACCGCAGGCTCGACGCCCGGCTGGCCGCAGCGCTGATGGGCATCCAGGCGATCAAGGGCGTCGAGGTCGGCGACGGCTTCGGGCTTGCCCGGGTCCCCGGCTCGCAGGCGCACGACGAGATCGTGGCCACCGACGACGGCATCCGGCGCACCTCGGGCCGGTCCGGCGGTACGGAAGGCGGCCTGACGACCGGCGAACTGCTGCGCGTACGCGCCGCGATGAAGCCCATCGCGACCGTGCCGCGCGCGCTCGCCACCGTCGACGTCGTGACGGGTGAGACGGCGAAGGCCCACCACCAGCGCTCCGACGTGTGCGCCGTGCCGGCCGCCGGGATCGTCGCGGAGGCCATGGTCGCGCTCACGCTCGCGGACGCCGTCGCGGAGAAGTTCGGCGGCGACAGCGTGCCGGAGACCCGCCGCAACGTGGAGTCGTACCTGAAGAACCTGGTGGTCCGATGACCGGCCCCGTTGTCGTACTCGTCGGGCCCATGGGGGTCGGCAAGTCGACCGTCGGCGAGTTGCTCGCCGAGCGCCTGGGCACCCACTACCGCGACACGGACGCCGACATCGTCGCCGCCGAGGGCAGGACGGTCGCGGACATCTTCGTGGACGACGGCGAGCCGCGCTTCCGTGAGCTGGAGCGCGAGGCCGTACGGCTCGCGGTCGCCGAGCACGACGGCGTCCTGGCGCTCGGCGGCGGGGCGGTCCTCGACGCGGCCACCCGCGACCTGCTCGCCGGACTGCCCGTCGTCTACCTGACGATGGAGGTCGGCGAGGCCATCAAGCGCGTCGGGCTGAACACCGCCCGCCCGCTGCTCGCCATCAACCCGCGCCAGCAGTGGAAGCAGTTGATGGAAGCCCGCAGGCACCACTACACGGACGTCGCGCGGGTGGTGGTCGGGACCGACGACCGCACCCCGGACGAGGTCGCGGAAGCCGTCCTCGACGCGCTGGAGCTCAAGCAGCCCCCCGGTACGGCCCCCCGGACTCCCGGCAAGGAGAAGCTCGTATGACAGACCAGGAGTCCACCCGCATCCAGGTCGGCGGCACCGCGGGCCACGCGCCGTACGAGGTGCTGGTCGGCCGGCGGCTGCTCGGTGAACTGCCCGCGCTCATCGGCCCCCAGGCCCGGCGCGTCGCCGTCATCCACCCCGAGGCGCTGGCCGAGACCGGCGAGACGCTGCGCCAGGACCTCACGGACCAGGGGTACGACGTCGTCGCCGTGCAGGTGCCGAACGCCGAGGAGGCCAAGACCATCGAGGTCGCGGCGTACTGCTGGAAGGCGCTCGGGCAGACCGGCTTCACCCGTACCGACGTGATCATCGGGGTCGGCGGCGGCGCCACGACCGACCTCGCCGGCTTCGTCGCCGCCACCTGGCTGCGCGGGGTGCGCTGGATCGCCCTGCCGACGACCGTGCTGGCCATGGTCGACGCGGCCGTCGGCGGCAAGACCGGCATCAACACCGCCGAGGGCAAGAACCTGGTCGGGGCCTTCCACCCGCCCGCCGGGGTGCTCTGCGACCTCGCCGCGCTGGACTCGCTGGGCGTGCACGACTACGTCAGCGGCATGGCCGAGATCATCAAGGCCGGCTTCATCGCCGACCCCGCGATCCTCGACCTGGTGGAGGCCGACCCGCAGGGCGCCCGTACGCCCGCGGGACCGCACACCGCCGAGCTGATCGAGCGCTCGATCCGCGTCAAGGCCGAGGTCGTCTCCAACGACCTCAAGGAGTCCGGGCTGCGGGAGATCCTCAACTACGGCCACACGCTGGCGCACGCCATCGAGAAGAACGAGCGGTACAAGTGGCGGCACGGCGCGGCCGTCTCCGTCGGCATGGTCTTCGCCGCCGAACTGGGCCGCCTGGCCGGGCGGTTGGACGACGCGACCGCCGACCGGCACCGCGCCGTCCTGGAGTCCGTCGGCCTGCCGCTCACGTACCGCGCCGACCAGTGGCCCAAGCTGCTGGAGAACATGAAGATCGACAAGAAGTCGCGGGGGAACCTGCTGCGGTTCATCGTGCTCGACGGGCTCGCCAAGCCGACCGTGCTGGAGGGTCCCGACCCGGCCGTCCTGCTCGCCGCGTACGGCGAGGTGTCGGCATGAGCCGGCCCGTGCTCGTCCTCAACGGCCCGAACCTGGGGCGGCTGGGCTCACGGGAGCCCGACGTGTACGGGTCGACGTCCTACGCAGGTCTGGTGGAGGTCTGCCAGGCGCTCGGCAAGGAGCTGGGCTTCGAGGTGGACGTCCGCGAGACGAACGACGAGGGCGAGCTGATCCGCTGGCTCCACGAGGCCGCCGACGGTTCGGTCCCGGTCGTCCTCAACCCCGGGGCGTTCACGCACTACTCGTACGCCATGCGGGACGCGGCGGCGCAGCGCACCGCGCCGCTCATCGAGGTGCACCTCTCGAATCCGTACGCACGCGAGGAGTTCCGCCACACGTCGGTCGTCGCGGCCGTCGCCAGCGGTACGGTCGCGGGCTTCGGGATCGGCTCGTACCGGCTGGCACTGCGGGCGCTCGCGGACGAACTGACCGGCTGACAGACCGGGCACTCACGGGCGCCCCCGGCCGTTCCCAGAGGGACGGCCGGGGGCGGTACCGTGTCGCAGCGCGGGAACCATGCGACCGGGGCCCGGCGTCAGACGCACCAGCCAGGCGTACGAACCGGCCGGTCGAACGAGTCGGCCGGACGAGTTGAGTCAGTCGCACGAGACGGAGTGGCACCGGATGCAGCACGCAGTGGGGGCTCCGCTGCCGCCTCACCAGGGGTCGGCGCACGGACCCGGCGGTTGGGCGCACCAGGCACCTCCCCCCGGCGCGCAGGGGCAGCCGCCCGCGCCGGGCTGGCACCCGCCGCAGGGGCCGCCCCGGCCGCCGGGGCCCCCGCAGGGGCCGCCGCCCCAAGGCCCGCCGCAGCCGCCGCAGGGCCCGCCGCCGCACCACCCGCAGTACCGCCCGCCGCCCCCCGGGGCCGTACCGCCGCCCGCCCACGCGCCCCGGCAGGCCCCGGTACCACCCCCCGGCCGGCCCTCGGGCCCGCCGCCCTCCGATGTCACCGGGCACGTCCAGCTGCCGCCCGGCGGCCCCGTGCCCATCCCCGCGCCGCTTCACGGCGACAGCGGTACGGGCGTGGCGACGCTCGCCGTGCTGCTCATCGGCCCGGCCGGCGCGGGCAAGACGACGGTGGCGCGCCACTGGGCGCAGAGCCGCCGTGTGCCCACCGCGCACATCAGCCTGGACGACGTCCGCGAGTGGGTCTGCTCCGGCTTCGCCGACCCGCAGTCGGGCTGGAACGACCACTCCGAGGCCCAGTACCGCCTGGCGCGCCGCACCTGCGGCTTCGCCGCCCGCAACTTCCTCGCCAACGGGATCTCCTGCATCCTGGACGACGCGGTCTTCCCCGACCGCCCGGTCGTCGGCCTCGGCGGCTGGAAGCGCCACGTCGGCCCCGGCCTGCTGCCGGTGGTCCTGCTGCCCGGGCTGGAGATCGTCCTGGAGCGCAACGCGGAGCGCAGCGGGAATCGCCGCCTGGCGGACGAGGAGGTGGCGGGGATCCATGGGCGGATGGCGGGGTGGTACGGCTCGGGCCTGCCGATCATCGACAATTCGAAGTACGACGTGGAGACGACGGCGAGGGTCTTGGACGAGGTCCTGGCCCGCGCGCTTGCGAGTCCGCCGAGCTGGTAGCCGTTTCGCCCGGTGACCGGTTGCGCTTACTGCTTGTCCTCAATCGCCGGACGGGCTGGGTTTGTCGTGGTGACGGGGGGTGGGGCCTGCGGAGGTACGTATGTCCGGACTGCATGTTTTACGGCGCCTCAGGAACTCGTCCAGTTCACCGGTAGCCATGCGCCACAAAACACGCTTTACGTCCGGACACACGCACCTCCTCCGACCCCACCCCCCTCACGCCGGGGGTGAGCTGAACGACCCCGCCGGCCCGGGGGCGTCTGGCCCCTGCCCGGTGGACGGTGCCGCTTACTGATGTCCTCAATCGCCGGACGGGCTGGAGTGTGGCCCTGCCCGGTGCTCGGGCGCGGCTTACTGATGTCCTCAAGCGCCGGACGGGCTGGATGGTGCCCCCGGGCCCTCCAACGCCGGACGGACCCGGTTTTGTTTTGGCGCGGGCCTGGGAGGGGGACGGGCAGGGGTCGTGTCCGGAACGTAGAGCGTGTTTTGTGTCGCGTGACTACCGTGAATGTCCGAAGTCCCCGAACGCGACGTAAAACATGCAGTGCAGGACACGACCCCTGCCCGGCCCCCGGCAACCGACCCGCACCCAAACCACCGGCCCGCAGCGGGCACAACCAAGCCCGTCCGGCGATTGAGGACAATCAGTAAGCCGCACCCGCCCGCACCGGGCAGACGCACAAACAAGCCCGTCCGGCGATTGAGGACAACAGGAACCGCAACGCGGTCGCCGTGACGAGGCCCCCCCATCCCCCCAGTCGGCCGCCCAGAACCAGCAGAACCACCGCACCGCTCCTACGCTCAGACCATGTCACAGGTGCACGCGGCCCGCCGCGCGCGGCTCCGCGACCGCTGCTCCGCCGCAGGCGACACCGCGGCTCTGGTCTCGCGGCCCGCCAACGTCCGCTATCTCGCCGGCGGCGCCCCACCGGGCGCGGTGCTGCTCGTCGGCCCCGACGAGGACCTGCTCCTGTGCCCCCGTACCCCCGTGCCCGAGTCCACCGAGGGCCACGTGGACGAGGAACTGCGGCTCACCGTCCTGCCCACCGCCGACGGCGACCCGGCGGTCGCGGCGGCCGGGGTGCTCGCGAGGTCCGCCGTGGACTCGCTGGCCGTCGAGGAGCACCACCTCACCGTCACCCGGCACCGGGCGATCGCCTCCGTCGTGCCGGGACTGTGCCTCACCGACCTGGGCGCCGCTGTCGAGCACCAGCGGATCGTCAAGGACGAGGAGGAGATCGCCTGCCTGCGGATCGCCGCCGAGATCGCCGACCAGGCGCTGGGCGAACTGCTGGAGTCGATCCTCGTCGGCCGTACCGAACGCCACCTCGCGCTGGAGCTGGAGCGCAGGCTGGTCGACCACGGCGCCGACGGACCCGCCTTCCCCACCGCGATCGCCACCGGCCCCCACTCGGGCCGCCCGCGGCACCGGCCGACGGACCGGCGGGTCGAGGAGGGTGATTTCCTGTCCGTCACCCTTGGGGCCGACTACCGCGGCTACCGCTGTCTGATCGGCCGTACGTTTGTCATCGGGACGTCCCCGGCCGACTGGCAGATCGAGTTGTACGAGCTGGTCTTCGGGGCACAACGGGCAGGTCGGGAGGTCCTTGTGCCCGGCACGGGATACCGCGACGTGGACCGCGCGGCCCGGCAGCCGCTGGAGGCCGCGGGCCACTCGGAGGGGCTCGCTCCCCGTACGGGGCACGGCGTCGGGCTCGAAATCGACGAGGACCCGCAGATCGCCCCCGCCGCCATGGGTAAACTGGACGCTTGTGTGCCGGTCACCGTCGGACCGGGGGTCCACCTTCCGGGCCGGGGCGGTGTCCGGATCGATGACACGCTCGTCGTCCGCCCCGAGGCGGACGGCGGACCCGAGCTACTCACCATTACGACCAAGGAGCTGCTCGCGCTCTAGCGCGGCGTACCCCTGGTCGTCCGCCAGCTTTCAGTCCAGGAGATTCCGCAACCGTGGCTTCCACGAACGACCTCAAGAACGGCCTGGTCCTCAAGCTCGACGGGGGCCAGCTCTGGTCCGTCGTCGAGTTCCAGCACGTCAAGCCCGGCAAGGGCCCGGCCTTCGTGCGCACCAAGCTGAAGAACGTGCTCTCCGGCAAGGTGGTCGACAAGACCTTCAACGCCGGCGTGAAGGTCGAGACGGCCACCGTTGACCGCCGCGACATGCAGTTCTCGTACATGGACGGCGAGTACTACGTCTTCATGGACATGGACACGTACGACCAGCTCATGGTCGACCGCAAGTCCGTCGGCAACGCCGCGAACTACCTGATCGAGGGCTTCACCGCCAGCGTCGCCCAGCACGAGGGCGAGGTGCTCTACGTGGAGCTGCCCGCCGCCGTCGAGCTGGTCATCCAGCACACCGACCCGGGCCTCCAGGGCGACCGCTCCACCGGCGGCACCAAGCCGGCCACGCTGGAGACGGGCTACGAGATCGGCGTCCCGCTCTTCATCACGACCGGTGAGAAGATCAAGGTCGACACCCGCACCGGCGACTACCTCGGCCGGGTGAACAGCTAACCGTGGCTGCCCGGAACAAGGCCCGCAAGCGGGCCTTCCAGATCCTCTTCGAGGCCGACCAGCGCGGGGCGCCCGTGCAGACGGTCCTCGCGGACTGGATACGGCACGCCAGGACCGACGAGCGCCAGCCGCCGGTCGGTGAGTACACCATGGAGCTGGTCGAGGGGTACGCGGTGTACGCGGACCGGATCGACGACCTCATCTCCACCTACGCGGTCGGCTGGACGCTCGACCGCATGCCGGTCGTCGACCGGAACATCGTGCGGCTCGCGGCGTACGAGCTGGTCTGGGTGGACGACACCCCGGACGCCGTGGTGATCGACGAGGCGGTCCAGCTCGCCAAGGAGTTCTCGACCGACGACTCCCCGTCCTTCGTGAACGGCCTCCTGGGCCGTTTCAAGGAGCTGAAGCCGAGCCTGCGCCGCCCCGCTGACACGCCCTGAGCGTGTCCGCGGGCGCGCCGGTGCTCCCGTGCTTCCCGTCGCCGGGCAGGCTGATCGACAGCCTTCCCGGCGACGTCCGTTGCGGGAGCGCGTGTGCTCCTGGGCGCGGCGAGAACCGGGGGCGTGCGGAGAAACCGGCTCCGAGCCCCTTGGCGCCCGTGTGCGCCCCCCTGGGACACTCCCGCGCCCGGATGCCCGGCCACCCGCCCAAAGGCCGGTGGCGGTGCCGTGGGGCGGTTTCACGCCGCCCTCCCACGCTCCGGGAGTACACCGCCGCACGTCCAGGCACGCCGGAAGGACGGATCCGGCGTGCGCGGGTCCGTCCTCCCGAGGTGACGTTTCTGCTGTTATGCGTGAGGCGGGAGATCAGCCCTCGTCGTGCGCGACGGCACGGCGGGCGTCCGCGTCCAGGACTCCCCAGCTGATCAGCTGCTCGGTCAGGACCGACGGCGACTGGTCGTAGATGACCGCGAGGGTGCGCAGGTCGTCCTGGCGGATCGACAGCACCTTGCCGTTGTAATCCCCGCGCTGGCTCTGGATCGTCGCCGCGTAACGCTGGAGAGGGCCTGCCTTCTCCTGCGGGACATGGGCCAGGCGCTCCAGCTGGAGGACCAGCTTCGGCGGCGGCTCGGCGGCGCCGCCGGGCGTCGTACCGGGCAGGAGCTCCTGCACCGGGACCCCGTAGAAATCCGCCAGCTCGGCGAGGCGCTGCACCGTGACGGCACGGTCGCCGCGCTCGTACGAACCGACCACGACGGCCTTCCAGCGGCCCTGGGACTTCTCCTCCACGCCATGGAGCGAGAGGCCCTGCTGGGTGCGGATGGCGCGGAGTTTGGCCCCGAGCTGCTTTGCGTATTCGCTGGACATATAGCTCCCCGGACGAAGTCTGGTAACTCACTGTGAGGTTACGCAGCGTTACTTGGATGCGTCAAGCCGAATGGTCCGTACCGCCCTTCCGCACAGCCTCGCGGCTCGTCCCCCGCAGGGGCGCCACCAGGCACTCCACCGTGCCCTGCTAACGTGGGTGGCGCAATTTCGACGTCCTTTAAGATCCGTCCCGTGAGGCGGAGAAGGAGGTCCGTTTCCAATGGACTCGCACAGCCCTGCCCACAGCTCCGAGGCCGCCCGCCCCGTGCTGGAGGCCCCCGACATCGCCCGGGTCCTCACCCGCATCGCCCACGAGATCGTCGAACGCGCCAGGGGCGCCGACGACGTGGTGCTGCTCGGCATCCCGACCCGCGGTGTCTACCTCGCCCGCCGGCTCGCGGACCGGCTCGCGGAGATCACCGGCCGCGTGATCCCGGTCGGCTCCCTGGACATCACCATGTACCGCGACGACCTGCGCATGCGGCCCGCCCGCGCGCTGGGCCGTACCGACATCCCCGCCGACGGGGTCGACGGACGCCTCGTGGTCCTCGTGGACGACGTGCTCTTCTCCGGCCGTACGATCCGCGCGGCGCTCGACGCGCTCGGCGACATCGGCCGCCCCAGGGCCGTCCAGCTCGCGGTCCTCGTCGACCGCGGCCACCGCGAACTGCCGATCCGCGCCGACTACGTCGGCAAGAACCTCCCCACGTCGCTGCGGGAGACGGTCAAGGTCCAGCTCGCCGAGGAGGACGGGCGCGACACGGTCCTGCTCGGCCTGCGCGGGCCGGACACGCCCTAGCCGAAGCCCCGTACGCCTCCGACCCACCCGTACGGCAGCGCTCGCGCGCCCGCACACCGCCACCACCTCCGGAGCAGACACCCGATGCTGCGTCTCCCAGGGACAAGCCCCCGCACGCCCGGCCACCTCATCTCCGCCGGCGATCTCACCCGCGACGAAGCCGTCCACATCCTCGACACCGCCGAGGAGATGGCCAGGGTCGCCGACCGGCCCATCAAAAAACTGCCCACCCTCCGCGGCCGTACCGTCGTCAACCTCTTCTTCGAGGACTCGACCAGGACCCGGATCTCCTTCGAGGCCGCCGCCAAGCGCCTCTCCGCGGACGTCATCAACTTCTCCGCGAAGGGCTCGTCCGTCTCCAAGGGCGAGTCGCTCAAGGACACCGCGCTGACCCTGGAGGCGATGGGCGCGGACGCCGTCGTCATCCGGCACGGCGCCTCCGGCGCCCCCTACCGGCTCGCCACCTCGGGCTGGATCGAAGGGGTCGTCGTCAACGCGGGCGACGGCACCCACGAACACCCCACCCAGGCCCTCCTCGACGCGTTCACCCTGCGCCGCCGCCTCGTCGGCGCCGACCAGGGCGTCGGCCGCGACCTGGAAGGGCGCCGGGTCACGATCGTCGGCGACGTCCTGCACAGCCGGGTCGCCCGCTCCAACATCCTGCTGCTCCACACCCTGGGCGCCCAGGTCACCGTGGTCGCCCCGCCCACCCTCGTGCCCATCGGCGTCGAGCAGTGGCCCTGCGAGGTCAGCTACGACCTGGACCAGGTGCTGCCCGCCTCCGACGCTGTCATGATGCTGCGCGTGCAGCGCGAGCGGATGAACGCCGCCTTCTTCCCCACCGAGCGGGAGTACTCCCGCCGTTACGGCCTGAACGGCGACCGGATGGCCCGGATGCCCGGGCACTCCGTCGTGATGCACCCGGGCCCGATGAACCGCGGCATGGAGATCACCGCCGAGGTCGCCGACTCCGGCCGCTGCACCGCCGTCGAGCAGGTCGCCAACGGTGTGTCCATCCGCATGGCCGTGCTCTACCTGCTGCTGGGCGGCAACGAGCCCGCCGTCAGCCACGCCCGTACCGAGGAGAACAAGTAACCATGACCAAGATCCTTGTCCGGGGCGCACGGGTGCTCGGTGGCGCGGTGCGGGACGTCCTGATCGACGGCGAGACGGTCGCGGAGGTCGGCGCCGGCCTCGACGCCGGTGACGCCACCGTGATCGAGGCGGACGGGCTGGTCCTGCTGCCCGGTCTGGTCGACCTCCACACCCACCTGCGCGAGCCGGGCCGCGAGGACTCCGAGACGGTCCTCACCGGTACGAAGGCGGCGGCGGTCGGCGGCTTCACGGCCGTCCACGCCATGGCCAACACCTTCCCCGTCGCCGACACCGCCGGAGTGGTCGAGCAGGTCTGGCGCCTGGGCCGCGAGTCCGGCTACTGCGACGTGCAGCCCATCGGCGCGGTCACCGTCGGCCTGGCGGGCAAGCAGCTCGCCGAGCTGGGCGCCATGCACGACTCGGCGGCCGGCGTCCGGGTCTTCTCCGACGACGGCAAGTGCGTGGACGACGCCGTGATCATGCGCCGCGCGCTGGAGTACGTGAAGGCCTTCGACGGCGTCATCGCCCAGCACGCCCAGGAGCCCCGGCTCACCGAGGGCGCGCAGATGAACGAGGGCGTCGTCTCCGCCGAACTGGGTCTCGGCGGCTGGCCCGCCGTCGCCGAGGAGTCGATCATCGCCCGCGACGTCCTGCTCGCCGCGCACGTCGGCTCGCGGGTGCACATCTGCCACCTCTCCACGGCCGGTTCCGTCGAGCTGGTCCGCTGGGCCAAGTCCAAGGGCTGGAACGTCACCGCCGAGGTCACCCCGCACCACCTGCTCCTCACGGACGAGCTCGTACGGTCATACAACCCGGTCTACAAGGTGAACCCGCCCCTTCGTACGGAGGCCGACGTGCTGGCCCTGCGCGAGGCCCTCGCCGACGGCACGATCGACTGCGTCGCCACCGACCACGCCCCGCACCCGCACGAGGACAAGGACTGCGAGTGGGCCGCGGCGGCCATGGGCATGGTCGGCCTGGAGACGGCGCTCTCCGTCGTCCAGCAGACGATGGTCGACACCGGGCTGCTCGACTGGGCCGGGGTCGCGGACCGCATGTCGTTCCGCCCGGCCAGGATCGGCCGGCTGGAGGGACACGGCCGCCCCGTCTCGGCAGGCGAGCCCGCCAACCTCACCCTGGTCGATCCGGCTTACCGTGGTGTCGTGGACCCCGCGGGTTTCGCCTCCCGCAGCCGCAACACCCCCTACGAGGGGCATGAACTGCCGGGACGCGTGACCCACACCTTCCTGCGGGGCCGCGCCACGGTCGTCGACGGGAATCTGGCGTGACAAGCGTGACAACTGCGAACCTCTTCATCCCCCTGGCCGCCGAGCAGAAGTCGGCGGAGGTGACCGACTGGGCCGCCAGGATCGGCTGGGTGGCCGGCCTGCTGCTCTTCGTCGTGCTCGTCTACTGGCTGATGCGGCAGGGCTGGAAATGGCGCGGCAGCCTCCAGTCCGACGTACCGGACCTGCCCACGGCGCCGGAGACCCCGGGCGAGCCCCGGCTGACCCTGACCGGCCGCTACCACGGCTCCACCACCGCCGGGCAGTGGCTCGACCGGATCGTGGCCCACGGGCTCGGTACCCGCAGCCGCGTCGAACTGACCCTGACCGACGCGGGCCTCGACGTGGTACGCCCCGGCGCCACCGACTTCTTCGTCCCGGCCGCCCAACTGCGGGAGGCCCGGCTCGACAAGGGCATCGCCGGGAAGGTCCTCGCCGAGGGCGGCCTGCTGATCGTCACCTGGCAGCACGGCGACCGGCTGATCGACTCCGGCTTCCGGTCCGACCGGTCGGCCGAGCAGGCGGAATGGGTCGGCGCGATCGGCGCGATCACCGGCACGACCACCGCGAACACATCCCTCACCACGACGGAAGGCGCATCATGACCACCTCCCCCCGGGGATCCGCCCGTGACAAGGCGTCTCCCGCCGTGCTCGTCCTGGAGGACGGCCGCAGTTTCCGCGGCCGCGCCTACGGGGCCGTGGGGGAGACGTTCGGCGAGGCGGTGTTCTCCACCGGCATGACCGGCTACCAGGAGACCCTCACCGACCCCTCGTACCACCGCCAGGTCGTCGTGATGACCGCCCCGCACGTCGGCAACACCGGGATCAACGACGAGGACCAGGAGTCGCGCCGCATCTGGGTGTCCGGCTATGTCGTACGGGACCCCGCGCGCGTCCCGTCCAACTGGCGCTCACGGCGCTCGCTGGACGACGAACTGACCGCGCAGGGCGTCGTCGGCATCAGCGGGATCGACACCCGCGCGCTCACCCGCCACCTGCGCGAGCGGGGCGCGATGCGCGTCGGCATCTTCTCCGGGGACGCGCTCAACAGCGCCTCGGGCAAGGGCGTCGCGGACGGCGCGGCGCTTCTCGCCCGCGTCCTGCGGGCCCCCGAGATGAGCGGCGCCGAGCTGTCCTCGGAGGTCACCACCGCCGAGCCGTACGTCGTGCCCGCGATCGGCACCAAGCGGTTCACCGTCGCCGCCCTCGACCTCGGCATCAAGGGCATGACCCCGCACCGGCTGGCCGAACGCGGCATAGAGGTCCACGTCCTGCCCGCCACCGCCACCCTGGACGACGTCTACGCGACCGCCCCCGACGGGGTCTTCCTCTCCAACGGCCCCGGCGACCCCGCCACCGCCGACCTCACCGTCGTCAAGGGCGTCCTGGAGCGCGGCACCCCGCTCTTCGGCATCTGCTTCGGCAACCAGCTCCTCGGCCGGGCGCTGGGCTTCGGCACGTACAAGCTCAAGTACGGGCACCGGGGCATCAACCAGCCCGTGCAGGACAGGACGACCGGGAAGGTCGAGGTCACGGCGCACAACCACGGGTTCGCCGTCGACGCCCCGCTCGACCAGGTCTCCGAGACCCCCTACGGCCGCGCCGAGGTCAGCCATGTCTGCCTCAACGACAACGTGGTGGAGGGGCTGCGGCTGCTCGACCGGCCGGTGTTCAGCGTCCAGTACCACCCGGAGGCGGCCGCGGGCCCGCACGACGCCGCGTACCTCTTCGACCGCTTCACATCCCTGATGGAGGACCAGCGTGCCTAAGCGCACCGATATCCAGTCCGTCCTGGTCATCGGATCGGGACCGATCGTCATCGGCCAGGCCGCTGAGTTCGACTACTCCGGCACCCAGGCCTGCCGGGTCCTCAAGTCCGAGGGCCTGCGCGTCATCCTGGTCAACTCCAACCCCGCCACGATCATGACGGACCCGGAGATCGCCGACGCCACGTACGTCGAGCCGATCACCCCCGAGTTCGTCGAGAAGATCATCGCCAAGGAGCGCCCCGACGCGCTGCTGCCCACCCTCGGCGGCCAGACGGCGCTCAACACCGCCATCTCCATGCACGAACAGGGTGTCCTGGAGAAGTACGGCGTCGAGCTGATCGGCGCCAACGTCGAGGCGATCAACAAGGGCGAGGACCGCGAGCTGTTCAAGGGCGTGGTCGAGGCCGTCCGCGCCAAGATCGGCCACGGCGAGTCCGCCCGCTCGGTGATCTGCCACACGATGGACGACATCCTCGCCGGCGTGGAGACGCTCGGCGGCTACCCCGTCGTCGTCCGCCCCTCCTTCACCATGGGCGGCGCCGGCTCCGGCTTCGCCCACGACGAGGAGGAGCTGCGCCGGATCGCCGGCCAGGGGCTCATGCTCTCGCCGACCACCGAGGTGCTCCTGGAGGAGTCCATCCTTGGCTGGAAGGAGTACGAACTGGAGCTGATGCGCGACAAGAAGGACAACGTCGTCGTCGTCTGTTCCATCGAGAACTTCGACCCGATGGGCGTGCACACCGGTGACTCGATCACCGTCGCGCCCGCGATGACGCTGACCGACCGTGAGTACCAGACCCTCCGGGACGTCGGCATCGCGATCATCCGCGAGGTCGGGGTGGACACCGGCGGCTGCAACATCCAGTTCGCCGTCAACCCCGACGACGGCCGCATCATCGTCATCGAGATGAACCCCCGGGTGTCCCGGTCCTCCGCGCTCGCCTCCAAGGCCACCGGCTTCCCGATCGCCAAGATCGCCGCCCGGCTCGCCGTCGGCTACACGCTGGACGAGATCCCGAACGACATCACCGAGAAGACCCCGGCGTCCTTCGAGCCCACCCTCGACTACGTCGTCGTGAAGGTTCCGCGCTTCGCCTTCGAGAAGTTCCCGCTCGCCGACGCCACGCTGACCACCACCATGAAGTCGGTGGGCGAGGCGATGGCCATCGGCCGTAACTTCACCGAGGCGCTCCAGAAGGCCCTGCGCTCCCTGGAGAAGGCCGGCAGCCAGTTCCGCTTCACCGGCCCGCCCGGCGACAAGGACGCGCTGCTGGAGACCGCCAAGGTCCCCACCGACGGCCGGATCAACACCGTCATGCAGGCCATCAGGGCCGGGGCCACCCAGGAGGAGGTCTTCGACGCGACGAAGATCGACCCGTGGTTCGTGGACCAGCTGTTCCTGATCAAGGAGTACGCGGACGAACTGACCGCCGCCGAACGGCTCTTCCCCGAGCTGCTCGCCGAGGTCAAGCGGCACGGCTTCTCCGACGCCCAGATCGGCGAGATCCGCGGGCTGCGCGAGGACGTCGTCCGGGAGGTCAGGCACTCGCTGGGAGTCCGCCCGGTCTACAAGACGGTCGACACCTGCGCGGCCGAGTTCGCCGCGAAGACCCCGTACTTCTACTCCTCGTACGACGAGGAGAACGAGGTCGCGCCCCGCGAGAAGCCCGCCGTGATCATCCTCGGCTCGGGGCCCAACCGGATCGGCCAGGGCATCGAGTTCGACTACTCGTGCGTGCACGCGTCCTTCGCGCTCAGCGACGCGGGCTACGAGACCGTGATGGTCAACTGCAACCCCGAGACCGTCTCCACCGACTACGACACCTCCGACCGGCTCTACTTCGAGCCGCTCACCCTGGAGGACGTACTGGAGATCGTGCACGTCGAGTCGCTCGCCGGGCCGATCGCGGGCGTCATCGTCCAGCTCGGCGGCCAGACCCCGCTGGGCCTCGCCCAGGCCCTCAAGGACAACGGCGTCCCGGTCGTCGGCACACCTCCCGAGGCGATCCACGCCGCCGAGGACCGCGGCGCGTTCGGCCGGGTCCTCGCCGAGGCCGGCCTGCCCGCGCCCAAGCACGGCACCGCGACCACCTTCGCCGGCGCCAAGGCCATCGCCGACGAGATCGGCTACCCGGTGCTCGTCCGCCCGTCGTACGTGCTCGGCGGGCGTGGCATGGAGATCGTGTACGACGAGACGCGCCTGTCCTCGTACATCGCCGAGTCCACGGAGATCAGCCCCACCCGCCCGGTCCTCGTCGACCGCTTCCTCGACGACGCCATCGAGATCGACGTGGACGCGCTCTACGACGGCACCGAGCTGTACCTGGGCGGCGTCATGGAGCACATCGAGGAGGCCGGGATCCACTCCGGCGACTCGGCGTGCGCCCTGCCGCCCATCACGCTCGGCGGCTACGACATCAAGCGGCTGCGCACATCCACGGAGGCCATCGCCAAGGGCGTCGGGGTGCGCGGTCTGATCAACATCCAGTTCGCCCTCGCGGGGGACATCCTGTACGTCCTGGAGGCCAACCCGCGCGCCTCCCGTACGGTCCCCTTCACCTCCAAGGCGACCGCCGTACCGCTCGCCAAGGCGGCCGCCCGCATCTCGCTCGGCGCCACCGTCGCGGGACTGCGCGCGGAGGGCCTGCTCCCGGCGCACGGCGACGGCGGCACGCTGCCGCTGGACGGGCCGATCTCCGTCAAGGAGGCCGTGATGCCGTGGTCGCGTTTCCGCGACGTCCACGGACGCGGTGTCGACACCGTCCTCGGCCCGGAGATGCGCTCCACCGGCGAGGTCATGGGCATCGACTCCGCCTTCGGCACGGCGTACGCGAAGTCCCAGGCGGGCGCGTACGGGCCGCTGCCGACCAAGGGCCGCGCCTTTATCTCCGTCGCCAACCGCGACAAGCGTTCGATGATCTTCCCGGCGCGCGAGCTGGTGGCCCACGGCTTCGAGCTGCTCGCCACCTCCGGGACGGCCGAGGTCCTCAAGCGCAACGGCATCAAGGCCAGGGTCGTACGCAAGCAGTTCGAGGGCGAGGGCCCCAACGGCGAGCAGACCATCGTCCAGCTCATCCACGCGGGCGAGGTCGACCTCATCGTCAACACCCCGTACGGCACCGGCGGGCGGCTCGACGGCTACGACATCCGTACGGCCGCCGTGGCGCGCGGAGTCCCGTGCCTGACGACGGTCCAGGCGCTGGCCGCCGCCGTCCAGGGCATCGACGCGCTCACCCACGGCGACATCGGCGTCCGTTCCCTCCAGGAACACGCGCGACACCTGATCGCGGCCCGCGAGGACCAGTAGCCCGCACACGAGGGGGGACACCGGACCCGGTGTCCCCCCTCGTGCATGACCTCTCGCGCGACCTGTCGTACGACCTCCTGAGGAAAGCACCCACCCATGTACCGACTCTTCTTCCAGCTGGTCTTCCGCCGGATGGACGCCGAACGCGCCCATCACCTGGCCTTCCGGTGGATCCGCCTCGCCGCCCGCGTCCCCGTCCTGCGCACCTTCGCCGCGGCCGTCCTCGCCCCCCGCCACCCGGAGCTGCGCACCGAAGCCCTCGGCCTGCGGATGCACGGCCCCTTCGGGCTGGCCGCCGGCTTCGACAAGAACGCCGTCGCCGTGGACGGCCTGGCGATGCTCGGCTTCGACCACATCGAGATCGGGACCGTTACCGGGCAGCCCCAGCCGGGCAACCCGAGGAAGCGGCTCTTCCGGCTCGTCGCCGACCGCGCGCTGATCAACCGGATGGGCTTCAACAACGAGGGTTCCGAGGCCGTGGCCGCCCGCCTCGGCGCGCGGCGCGAGGTCTTCCGTACCACCGTCGGCGTCAACATCGGCAAGACCAAGGTCGTCCCTGAGGGTGAGGCGACCGCCGACTACGTCCTGTCGACGGAGCGGCTGGCCGTCCACGCCGACTACCTGGTGGTCAATGTCAGCTCGCCCAACACCCCGGGACTGCGCAGCCTCCAGGCCGTCGACCAGCTCCGGCCGCTGCTCACCGCCGTGCGGGAGGCCGCCGACCGTACGGTCACCGACCGCCGCGTCCCGCTCCTCGTCAAGATCGCCCCCGACCTCGCGGACGAGGACGTCGACGCCGTCGCCGACCTGGCCGTCGAGCTGGGCCTGGACGGCATCATCGCGACGAACACCACCATCGCCAGGGACAGCCTGGGCCTCCGCTCGCCCGCCGGCCTGGTCGCGGAGACCGGCGGGCTGTCCGGCGCGCCCCTCAAGGCCCGCTCCCTGGCCGTCCTGAGCCGGTTGTACGCCCGCGTGGGCGACCGGATCACCCTGGTCGGCGTCGGGGGCGTCGAGGACGCCGAGGACGCCTGGCAGCGGATCCTGGCGGGCGCGACGCTCGTCCAGGGCTACAGCGCGTTCGTCTACCGGGGGCCGTTCTGGAGCCGCGCGGTCCACAAGGGGCTCGCGGCGCGGCTGCGCACGAGCCCGTACGCCACCCTCGCCGACGCCGTCGGCGCCGAGACCCGGAAGGTGACCGCATGACCGCGCGACAGGAGAACCCGGCGCCCGGCCGCCCGCCGGGCGAGCCCTTCGGCGTCAGGCTGCGCCGGGCCATGGACACCCGGGGCCCGCTCTGCGTCGGCATCGACCCGCACGGATCGCTGCTCACGGCCTGGGGCCTGGGCGACGACCTCGCGGGTCTGGAGCGCTTCACCCGGACGACGGTGGAGGCGCTGGCCGACCGGGTCGCCGTCCTCAAGCCGCAGTCCGCGTTCTTCGAGCGCTTCGGCTCCCGAGGCATCGCCGTACTGGAAAAGGCCGTCGAGGAGGCGCGGGCGGCCGGCGCCCTGGTCCTGATGGACGCCAAGCGCGGCGACATCGGCTCGACGATGGAGGCGTACGCGCAGACCTACCTGGACCAGGACTCGCCGCTGTTCTCGGACGCGGTGACCCTCTCCCCGTACCTCGGCTTCGGCTCGCTGCGCCCCGCCCTCGACGCCGCCGCCGTCTCCGGGGCCGGTGTCTTCGTCCTGGCGCTCACCTCCAACCCGGAGGGCGCGGAGGTCCAGCGGGCCACCGCCGCCGACGGCCGGGCGCTGGCGCAGGTCGTGCTCGACCACATCGCCGCCGAGAACCGGGGCGCCCCCGTCCTCGGCTCGGTGGGCGCGGTCGTCGGCGCCACGCTCGGCGACGCGGGGGTCGATCTCGCCGTCAACGGACCGCTGCTCGCTCCCGGCATCGGGGCGCAGGGCGCGACCCCGGCGGATCTCCCGGGCGTCTTCGGCGCGTCGGTCGGGAACGTCGTCCCGAGCGTCAGCCGGGGCGTCCTGCGGCACGGTCCTGGCGTCGCGGCCCTGCGCGAGGCGGCCGAGCGCGTCACGGCGGAGGTCAGGAAGGCCGTCGCGGCGCCCCGGGAGACCCCCTGATGACCGGACGGCCGGCCGGACGACGGCTTCGCGGGGACGTTGCGGGGACCTTCCGGAGACCGCGCGGGGACCTGGCGGCGACGCGACGGAAGCTCTCTTGACCAAAATGTGGGGCAAAATGACCGGAATGTCGCCCCCGATCAATGCTGACCAGGACTTTTCGTCTGTTCTCGCTGACTCCGGCGGCCTTGGCCGCTAGTCTCCGTCGAGAGCCAACGTGCAGTGCGTTGCCCGTTGCTCGCCCTGGTGCGGGGCGATCAGGTCCCGCGCCGGTCCGTATCCGACAGTTCGACATCCGAGGTGACGTAGGCGTGGCTCTTCCGCCCCTTACCCCTGAACAGCGCGCAGCCGCGCTCGAAAAGGCCGCCGCGGCTCGCCGGGAGCGGGCCGAGGTCAAGAATCGACTCAAGCACTCCGGTGCTTCCCTCCATGACGTCATCAAGCAGGGCCAGGAGAACGACGTCATCGGGAAGATGAAGGTCTCCGCCCTCCTTGAGTCCCTGCCCGGCGTGGGCAAGGTCCGCGCCAAGCAGATCATGGAGCGGCTCGGGATCTCCGAGAGCCGCCGCGTGCGCGGTCTTGGCTCCAACCAGATCGCGTCCCTGGAACGCGAGTTCGGCGGCGCGGCTTCCTGACGTTCCCGGGCACTCCCGGGAACCTGGATAATCGCTGCATGGCAGCAGAGGTACGACCGCGGCTGACCGTGCTCTCCGGCCCCTCCGGGGTCGGCAAGAGCACGGTCGTCGCGCATATGCGCAAGGTCCACCCCGAGGTATGGCTCTCGGTGTCGGCCACCACAAGAAAGCCGCGCCCCGGCGAGCGCCACGGCGTCCAGTACTTCTTCGTCTCGGACGAGGAGTTCGACAAGCTGGTCGCCAACGGCGAGCTGCTGGAATGGGCCGAGTTCGCGGGCAACCGCTACGGCACCCCGCGCCGTGCGGTCCTCGACCGCCTGGAGTCGGGCGATCCCGTACTGCTGGAGATCGACCTCCAGGGCGCACGGCAGGTCAAGGAGTCGATGCCCGACTCCCAGCTGGTCTTCCTGGCTCCGCCGAGCTGGGACGAGCTGGTGCGCCGGCTCACCGGCCGGGGCACCGAATCCGCGCCTGTCATCGAGCGACGGCTCGCGGCCGCCACGATCGAGCTGGCCGCCGAGCCGGAGTTCGACACGACCCTTGTCAACACGTCCGTCGAGGACGTCGCGCGTGAGCTGCTAGCCTTGATGGCAGTTGCATGATCTTTAGTGTTCGTTTTTCCTAGTGTCCTTTGCGGTTCCCTGAATTTTCTTCGGAAGGCCAGAGAGTGTCCTCTTCCATTTCCACGCCCGAGGGCATCATCAACCCGCCGATCGACGAGTTGCTTGAGGCCACGGACTCGAAGTACAGCCTCGTGATCTACGCGGCCAAGCGCGCGCGCCAGATCAACGCGTACTACTCGCAGCTCGGCGAGGGCCTGCTGGAGTACGTCGGCCCGCTGGTGGACACCCACGTCCACGAGAAGCCGCTCTCGATCGCCCTGCGCGAGATCAACGCCGGTCTGCTGACCTCCGAGGCCATCGACGGCCCGGCCCAGTAGGCACGTACACGCTCGCCCAGTCGCGTACACGCACTTTCACCCAGGCCCGGCAGTACGACTGCCGGGCCTGTGGTGTGTCATTTCCTAGGAGGAGGCACGGTGGACGGCAGGCCGAAGGTTGTTCTGGGAGTCGCGGGCGGGATCGCCGCGTACAAGGCGTGCGAGCTGCTGCGGCGGCTGACCGAGTCGGGCCATGACGTACGGGTCGTGCCGACCGAGGCCGCGCTGCACTTCGTGGGGGCGGCCACCTGGTCCGCGCTCTCCGGGAACCCGGTCTCCACCGAGGTCTGGAACGACGTGCACGAGGTGCCGCACGTACGCATCGGGCAGAGCGCCGACCTGGTCGTGGTGGCACCCGCCACCGCCGACCTCCTCGCGAAGGCGGCCCACGGCCTCGCCGACGACCTGCTCACCAACACGCTCCTCACCGCCCGCTGTCCCGTCGTCTTCGCCCCCGCCATGCACACCGAGATGTGGGAACACCCCGCGACCCAGGAGAACGTGGCGACGCTCCGCCGGCGGGGCGCGATTGTCGTCGAACCGGCGGTGGGGCGGCTCACCGGCGCCGACACCGGCAAGGGGCGGCTGCCGGACCCGGGCGAGATCTTCGAGGTCTGCCGCCGGGTGCTGGCCCGTGGGGTGACCGCGCCCGACCTGGCCGGGCGCCATGTGGTGGTCAGCGCGGGCGGGACGCGCGAACCGCTGGACCCCGTCCGCTACCTGGGGAACCGCTCGTCGGGGAAGCAGGGATACGCCCTGGCCCGTACGGCGGCGGCCCGGGGCGCCCGCGTGACGCTGATCGAGGCCAACACGGGGATGACCGACCCGGCGGGCGTCGACGTCGTCCATGTGGGGACGGCGGTGCAGCTGCGCGAGGCCGTGCTGAAAGCCGCGGCGGACGCGGACGCGGTGGTGATGGCGGCGGCCGTCGCCGACTTCCGGCCCGCCGCCTACGCGCCGGGGAAGATCAAGAAGAAGGACGGCGAGGAGCCCGCTCCCGTCACACTGGTCCGCAACCCGGACATCCTCGCCGAGATCGCGGGCGAGCGCGCCCGGCCCGAACAGGTGGTCGTCGGCTTCGCGGCGGAGACGGACGACGTCCTCGCCAACGGCCGCCGCAAGCTGCTCCGCAAGGGCTGCGACCTGCTGGTCGTCAACGAGGTGGGGGAGCGCAGGACCTTCGGCGCGGAGGAGAACGAGGCGGTGGTGCTCGCGGCCGACGGGGGCGAGACACCGGTGCCGTACGGTCCCAAGGAAGCGCTCGCGGACGTCGTCTGGGACCTGGTCGTCCCGCGCCTGGGCCCGGCCGGACTCGACCCCCGATCCAGAAACGCATGAATTCTCTGTGGCGGAGTGTCGGACGGCGTTTCGCCGGAGCCCGCTCCTCCCGCAGCCGAGAACCCGGGAAAACAGCAGGATAGGCCGCATATTGCCCCCGGACGGGGCCCGGTCGGCGGATCCGGCGCCACGCCGATGCGCACCATGAAACCTTCATGGATCGAGAAACGTGGCCCGGTGTCCGCATCTGACCGATAAAGTGGTCGAGGAGTGTCGCGGGGCGCAGCCCCCCGCCGTTCCGGAACCACCCATGTTTGAGCCAGCAGCCGCTGCAACCCCAGGGAGCGTTGTGTCCCGTCGTCTCTTCACCTCGGAGTCAGTGACCGAAGGTCACCCCGACAAGATCGCTGACCAGATCAGCGACACCATTCTCGACGCGCTCCTGCGGGAGGACCCGACCTCCCGGGTCGCCGTGGAGACCTTGATCACCACGGGCCAGGTCCATGTGGCCGGCGAGGTGACCACGAAGGCGTACGCGCCGATCGCCCAGCTGGTCCGCGACAAGATCCTGGACATCGGTTACGACTCCTCGAAGAAGGGCTTCGACGGCGCCTCCTGCGGCGTGTCGGTGTCCATCGGCGCCCAGTCGCCCGACATCGCGCAGGGTGTCGACACCGCGTACGAGAAGCGTGTCGAGGGGTCCGCCGCCGGTGACGAGGGTGACGAGCTCGACAAGCAGGGCGCGGGCGACCAGGGCCTGATGTTCGGCTACGCGTGCGACGAGACGCCCGAGCTGATGCCCCTCCCGATCCACCTGGCGCACCGGCTCTCCCGGCGCCTGTCCGAGGTCCGCAAGAACGGGACGATCCCTTACCTGCGCCCGGACGGCAAGACGCAGGTCACCATCGAGTACGACGGCGACAAGGCCGTCCGCCTCGACACGGTCGTCGTCTCCTCCCAGCACGCCTCGGACATCGACCTGGACTCGCTGCTGGCGCCCGACGTCCGCGAGTTCGTCGTGGAGCACGTCCTGAACCAGCTGGTCGAGGACGGCATCAAGCTCGACACCGAGGGCTACCGCCTGCTGGTCAACCCGACCGGCCGCTTCGAGATCGGCGGCCCGATGGGCGACGCCGGCCTGACCGGCCGCAAGATCATCATCGACACGTACGGCGGCATGGCCCGCCACGGCGGCGGCGCCTTCTCGGGCAAGGACCCGTCGAAGGTCGACCGCTCGGCGGCGTACGCGATGCGCTGGGTCGCGAAGAACGTCGTCGCGGCCGGCCTGGCCTCCCGCTGCGAGGTCCAGGTCGCGTACGCGATCGGCAAGGCGGAGCCGGTCGGCCTCTTCGTGGAGACCTTCGGCACGCACACGGTCGACCCGGAGAAGATCGAGCAGGCCATCGCCCACGTCTTCGACCTCCGCCCGGCCGCGATCATCCGCGACCTGGACCTGCTCCGCCCGATCTACGCCCAGACGGCGGCCTACGGCCACTTCGGCCGCGAGCTCCCCGAATTCACCTGGGAGCGCACGGACCGCGTGGACGCCCTCCGCGAGGCGGCGGGCCTGTAGCACCCCCCAGCACCGCACGACGGACCCCGGTCACCACCTTTGGTGGTGACCGGGGTCCGCTGCGTCCCGGCCCGCTCGGCCCCGCGCTGTCCCCCCGGTCGGCGGCAGGTCCGCCGGTGTCGGTGGTGTCTGGTAGGTATGAAGCTGTGAGCAGCGACGACGAGCGGTCTGAGGGGTCCGGTGAGGGGGGCGGGCCTGAGCAGCTTGCGTTCATTCGGGAGACCGTGCGGAAGGCCAAGGTGCCGCGGGCGAAGCCTCGGACGTGGCGGGGGGCCGCGTTGGCGGGGGAGTTGCCGGTGGCGCGGGTGGTGGTGAACAAGGGGGTGCTGCACCTTGATCAGTTCTTCGACTACGCGGTGCCCGAGGAGCTGGACCGGGACGCGCAGCCGGGGGTGCGGGTGCGGGTGCGGTTCGGGGCAGGGGCGCGTCAGGTGCGGGGCGGGCGGCGTGAGGGCGGGCGGCTGATCGACGGGTTCGTCGTGGAGCGCCGGGCCGAGTCCGACTACGCCGGGCCGCTGGCCGCGCTGGCCGGGGTGGTGTCGCCCGAGCCCGTGCTCGGTGCGGAGCTGCTGGGGCTCGCGCGGGCGGTCGCCGACCGGTATGCGGGGAGCCTGGCGGACGTGTTGCAGCTGGCCGTCCCGCCCAGGAACGCGCGCGCGGAGAGCAGGCCGTCGCCCGATCCGCTGCCGGCGCCCGCCGCGCCGGGGCCGGGGACCTGGGAGCGGTACGGGAAGGGCGCGGCGTTCCTGGACGCGCTCGCCGGGGGCGGGGCGCCGCGTGCCGTGTGGACCGCGCTCCCGGGGCCGCACTGGGCGGACGAGCTGGCGCGGGCCGTGGCGGCCACGCTGGCCTCCGACCGGGGCGCCCTCGTCGTCGTACCGGACGGGCGGGTCGCGGGCCGGGTCGACGCGGCGCTCACGGAGCTGCTGGGGGCCGGGCACCACGCGCTGCTGACGGCCGAGGCCGGTCCCGAGAAGCGGTACCGGGAGTGGCTGGCCGTGCGGCGCGGTGCGGTGCGCGCGGTGGTCGGGACCCGCGCGGCGATGTTCGCGCCCGTACGGAACCTGGGCCTGGTGGCCCTCTGGGACGACGGCGACGGCAGCCACAGCGAGCAGCACGCGCCGCAGCCGCACGCGCGTGAGGTCCTGCTGCTGCGCGCGGCCCACGACAAGTGCGGCTTCCTGCTCGGCAGTACGAGTTGCACGGTGGAGGCGGCCCAGCTGGTCGGGACCGGCTGGGCGCTGCCCCTGGCCGCCGACCGCGAGCAGGTACGGAAGGCGGCTCCGCTGGTCCGTACCGTCGGGGACGGCGAGCTGGCCAGGGACGAGGCCGCGCGGGTGGCCCGGCTGCCCAGTCTGGCCTGGCAGGCCGTCAGGGAGGGGCTCAGGACGGGCCCGGTGCTGGTGCAGGTGCCCCGGCGCGGTTATGTGCCCCGGCTGGCCTGCGAACGGTGCCGTACGCCCGCCCGCTGCCGGCACTGCGCGGGGCCGCTGGAGGCACCGGAGCAGCGGGAGTTGCACTGCACGTGGTGCGGAAGGGGCGAGCCGGACTGGCGCTGCGTGGAGTGCGGCAGTACGCGGCTGCGCGCGCGGATCGTGGGGGCGCGGCGGACGGCTGAGGAGCTGGGACGGGCCTTCCCGGCCGTCCCGGTCCGTACGTCGGGCCGGGACCATGTCCTCGACTCCGTACCGGGGCGTCCCGCCCTTGTGGTCAGTACGCCGGGGGCCGAGCCGGTCGCGGAGGGCGGCGGGTACGCGGCCGCGCTGCTGCTGGACGGCTGGGCGATGCTCGGGCGGCCCGATCTGCGGGCGGGCGAGGAGGCGTTGCGGCGCTGGATACAGGCGGCGTCGCTGGTGCGCGGGCAGGGGGAGGGCGGCACGGTCGTGATCGTCGCCGAGCCGACCCAGCGGCCGGTGCAGGCGCTGGTCCGCTGGGACCCGGTGGGGCACGCGCAGCGCGAGCTGGCGGAGCGGGCCGAGCTGGGATTCCCGCCGGTGTCCCGGATGGCGGCGGTGACGGGGCGGGCGGAGACGGTCGGCGCGTTCCTGGGCTCCGCCGCGCTGCCGCCCGACGTGGAGGTCCTGGGGCCCGTACCGCTGCCGGTGGCGGAACCGGGCCGGCCGCGCAGGCCCGGCGATCCGCCGCCGGGGGAGGTCTGGGAGCGGGCGCTGCTGCGGGTGCCGCCGGGGAGTGGGGCGGCGTTGGCGGGGGCGCTCAAGGCGGCGCAGGCGGGGCGGTTGGCACGGGGCGGGGCGGAGCCCCCGGTGCGCGTCAGGATCGATCCGCCCGACATCGGGTGAGGGGTGGCGGCGGGCGCCACGGTGTCGGTGAGGGGGGCGACGGGGGCGTTGCGGTTGCGGTTGCGGGTGCGCTGGGGCGTTGCGCTGCCTTCGGCCGCGCTGTGTCCTCAATCGCCGGACGGGCTTGGTTGGTTGCCCGGGCCGGATGAGTACGCGCGCGGCGGCTGTGAAGGGTGCCGGACGGGCGTTTTCAAGCCCGTCCGGCGATTGAGGACACCCCTCAGCCGCCCCGAGGGCCCGGGAACGCCGTCGGGCGGGTCTCCTCGCGGAGCGACTGCGTGCTCGCCGTCGGCTGCGGTGGCATCGAGCGCGCCGCCGGGACCGCCGGCAGCGGGCCCGGGACAGCCGGCAGGGACGGACGGGACGCAGGTGGCGCGGCGGGGTCCTGGGCGGCGGCGTGGTCCGCCTCCGCCGCGCCCGGCTGCGGCGTCGCCCGACGTGCGCCGTAACGGCGGTGCACCGCCTGCTTGGTGACCCCCAGCGCCGACCCCACCGCGTCCCAGGAGAAACCCAGCGAGCGGTCGAAGTCCACGGCCGCCGTCACCAGGGTCTCGACGCTGTCGCGCAGCTCCTGCGCGAGGCGGACGGTCGGCGCGGGGGCTCTGCCGTAGACGACGAAGCCCGTCGACGGGCCGGAGCGGCGCGGGCGGTAGACGTTCCCCAGCTGGGCGGTGAGGGTGCGCAGCGCGTCCACCTGACGCCTGACCCGCTCGATGTCCCGCACCAGGAGGTGCAGACTTGCCCGGGCTTGTGCGTCGTGGGTTGTGTGGTCGGCCATGAACAAGCCTCTCGAACCGGCGTTGAAAAGGATCCGGGCCGCACCGGTGCGGCCCGTGTAGGTCAATCTCCCTTGACAACGCGTAACCAGCCGTTGTGGTCACGCTGCGGGGGCGTATCCGCATACGCGCGGGGCGCGCGCCACGACGTACGCCCCCTCAGGTCCCCGCCCCCGCCGCCGCATAGACTGGTGCGTCGCTCGCGCCCCGTACCAGCTGTCGCCGCGAGAGCGACCCACCGCACCCGTCCGAGAGGCAGTCAGCCACCGATGAAGCTCGTCTTCGCCGGCACCCCCGAGGTCGCCGTACCCGCCCTGGACGCACTCCTCGCCTCGGGCAGGCACGAGGTCGCCGCCGTCGTGACCCGGCCCGACGCCCCGGCGGGACGCGGGCGCAGGCTGGTCGCCAGCCCGGTCGCCGAGCGCGCGGAGGAGGCCGGCATCGAGGTGCTCAAGCCCGCGAGACCCCGTGACGAGGACTTCCTCGCCCGGCTGCGGGAGATCGCCCCCGACTGCTGCCCGGTGGTCGCCTACGGCGCGCTGCTGCCCCGCGTCGCCCTCGACATCCCCGCCCACGGGTGGGTGAACCTCCACTTCTCGCTGCTGCCCGCGTGGCGTGGCGCGGCGCCCGTACAGCACGCGGTCATGGCCGGTGACGAGATGACCGGCGCGGCCACCTTCCAGATCGAGGAGGGGCTGGACTCGGGGCCGGTCTACGGGGTGATCACCGAGGCGGTACGGCCCACCGACACCAGCGGCGACCTGCTGACGCGCCTCGCCTTCGCGGGCTCGGGACTGCTCGCCGCGACCATGGACGGCATCGAGGACGGCACCCTCAAGCCCCGCGCGCAGCCCGCCGAAGGCATCACGCTCGCCCCGAAGCTGACCGTCGAGGACGCGCGCGTCGACTGGGGGGCGCCCGCGCTGCGCGTCGACCGGGTCGTCCGCGCCTGCACCCCCGCCCCCGGCGCCTGGACGGTCTTCCGGGGCGAGCGGCTCAAGCTGATCCAGCTGGGGCTGTTCCCGGGCCGTACGGAACTGGCCCCCGGCGAACTGGCCGTGGGCAAGAACACCGTGCACGCGGGGACCGGTTCGCACGACGTCGAGCTGCTCTGGGTCCAGCCGCAGGGCAAGAAGCCGATGCGCGCCGCCGACTGGGCCCGCGGGGTACGGATCGCCCCGGGCGAACGGCTGGGCGCCGCCGACGTACGCTGAGAGGGATCGACTCTTTCTCACCGCGGAGCACCTTTGAACGAGCAGGCCCGTCGCCGTCCCGCCACCCCGTACCGCCGCCCCAAGAAGGATCCCGTGCGGATGCTCGCCTTCGAGGCGCTGCGGGCGGTGGACGAACGGGACGCGTACGCGAACCTCGTCCTGCCGCCCCTTCTCAAGAAGGCCAGGGAGAACAAGGAGTTCGAGACCCGCGACGCGGCCCTCGCCACCGAGCTGGTGTACGGGACGCTGCGCCGCCAGGGCACGTACGACGCGATCATCTCCGCGTGCATCGACCGGCCGCTGCGCGAGGTCGACCCGCCCGTCCTGGACGTGCTGGCGCTCGGTGCCCACCAGCTTCTCGGCACCCGCATCCCCACGCACGCCGCCGTCTCGGCCAGTGTCGAGCTGGCCAGGGTGGTGCTCGGCGACGGTCGCGCGCGGTTCGTCAACGCCGTCCTACGGAAGATCTCGCAGCACGACCTGGACTCCTGGCTCCAGCAGGTCGCCCCGTCGTACGACCAGGACCCCGAGGACCATCTCGCGGTGGTCCACTCCCACCCGCGCTGGGTGGTGTCCGCGCTGTGGGACGCGCTGGGCGGTGGCCGCGCCGGCATCGAGGACCTGCTCGAAGCGGACAACGAACGCCCCGAGGTGACGCTCGTCGCCCGCCCCGGCCGCTCCACCACCGCCGAACTGCTCGAAGCGGTCGGCGAGGACTCCGCGCTGCCGGGCCGCTGGTCGCCCTACGCGGTACGGCTGGCCGAGGGCGGCGAGCCCGGTGCGCTGGACGTGGTACGGGACGGGCGGGCCGGGGTCCAGGACGAGGGCAGCCAGTTGGTCGCGGCGGCGGTGGCCAACGCCCCGATCGACGGCCCGGACGCCCGCTGGCTCGACGGCTGCGCGGGCCCCGGCGGGAAGGCGGCCCTGATGGCGGCCCTCGCCGCCGGACGCGGTGCCTTCCTGCTGGCCGCCGAGAAACAGCCCCACCGCGCCCGCCTCGTGGCCCGCGCGCTCGCCGGGAACCCGGGCCCGTACCAGGTGATCACCGCCGACGGCACCCGCCCGCCGTGGGTCCCCGGTTCCTTCGACCGGGTGCTGGTCGACGTACCGTGCTCGGGTCTCGGCGCGCTGCGCCGCCGCCCCGAGTCGCGCTGGCGGCGCCGCCCGGAGGACCTGGAGGGCTTCGCCCCGCTCCAGCGCGGCCTGCTGCGCGAGGCGCTGGGCGCCGTACGGATCGGTGGGATCGTCGGATACGCGACGTGCTCGCCGCACCTCGCCGAGACCCGGATCGTGGTCGAGGACGTCCTCGGCGGACCCGGGGGCCCGGCCCTTGCCGCGGAATGGGTCGACGCCAGGCCGCTGATGCCGGGCGTGCCCGCGCTGGGGGACGGCCCGGACGTCCAGCTCTGGCCGCATCTGCACGGCACGGACGCGATGTACCTGGCCCTGCTGCGCCGTACCGCGTGACCTTCGGCGCGTACGGCACGACCGGTCGGCTCGCGGGGTGTGAACGCCGCTGACGCGGCGGTGTCCTCAATCGCCGGACGGGCTTGATGTGCCCCCGACGCCGGACGAACGGATGCCGGCCGGTGCGGCGTTCCGGAGCGCCCACCCGTGGGCGCGTACGGCATGACCGGTCGGCTCGCGGGGTGTGACTGCCTCAATCGCCGGACGGGCTGTAGTGCCCGCGACGCCGGACGAACCGATGCCGGCCGGTCCGGCGTTCCGGAACGCCCACCCGTGAGCGCGTCCCGGCATGACCGGTCGCCGGACGGGCTTGATGTGCCCGCGCCCGCCGCGTCACCCGTCCGCGCGATACGCGAGGATTGCGCGGAGTGTGACTGTCCGTGGCGGACATCGGGTCGATCCGGCGTCCCCCGGACGGTCGGGAAGCGGCCCGGAGCATGGCAGGCTTGGCACATGGCTCAGATCAACCCCAGCATCCTGTCCGCCGACTTCTCGCGGCTCGCCGAGGAGGCGAAGGCCGTCGAGGGCGCCGACTGGCTCCATGTCGACGTCATGGACAACCACTTCGTACCGAACCTGACCCTCGGCGTGCCGGTGGTCGAGGCGCTCGGACGGGCGACGGACACCCCGCTGGACTGCCACCTGATGATCGCGGACCCGGACCGCTGGGCCCCGCAGTACGTCGAGGCGGGGGCGGGCTCGGTGACCTTCCACGTGGAGGCCGCCGCCGCGCCCGTACGGCTGGCCCGTGAGATCCGCGCCAAGGGGGCCAGGGCGTCCATGGCGCTCAAGCCGGCGACGCCGATCGAGCCGTACGAGGACCTCCTCCCCGAACTCGACATGCTGCTGATCATGACGGTCGAGCCGGGCTTCGGCGGCCAGGCGTTCCTGGACATCATGCTGCCGAAGATCCGCCGCACCCGGCAGCTGATCTCCAAGCACGGCCTGGAGCTGTGGCTCCAGGTCGACGGCGGGGTCTCCGCCACCACCATCGAGCGCTGCGCGGAGGCCGGCGCGGACGTCTTCGTCGCCGGTTCCGCGGTGTACGGGACGGACGATCCGGCCGCCGCCGTACGGATGCTCCGCAACCAGGCGACCGAGGCGACCGCGGCAGCGTCCTGGGCGTGCGCGCACTGACCCGGCGTGGGCTCACGCGCCGGGAGCATCGGCGGCACCGGGAGTCTCGGGAGCGCACCCACTGACCGGGGTGCGCACCGAATCGACCACTGAGCCACACGTAAGTGAACGGGGCCCAACAGGGCTGATCAAGAACGGCTGGATCTGACAGGATGAAGAGCGGATCCGGAGTGCGAAGAGCCCAGAGTGTGAAGAGCAGTGAGGAGATCGCGGTGTCTGGTATGTCGGCGGGTCGGCCGGCCCTGCGGATGGGACCCGCGGAGCTGGTGCAGGCGGCGGCCATGGCACGCCGTTTCTACCTCGAGGGCAAGTCCAAGATCCAGATCGCGGAGGAGTTCGGCGTCAGCCGCTTCAAGGTGGCCCGGGTTTTGGAGACCGCCCTGGAGCGCGATCTCGTACGGATCGAGATCCGCGTACCCGCCGAGCTGGACGCGGAGCGCTCCGACGCCCTGCGGGCCCGCTACGGCCTGCGGCACGCCGTGGTCGTGGAATCCCCCGCGGAGGCCGCCGACGAGTCGCCCGACCCGGAGAACCTCGGCGAGGTGGCCGCCGACCTGCTCGGCGAACTGGTCGCGGAGGGTGACGTGCTGGGGCTGGCCTGGGGCCGCTCGACGATCCACATGGCCGCCGCGCTCGACCGGCTGCCGCCCTGCACGGTCGTCCAGCTGACCGGGGTGTACGACGCGGGCACGGCCGAGCGCGGCTCGGTCGAGGCCGTACGGCGCGCCGCCCAGGTCTCCGGCGGCGAGGCGCACCCCATCTACGCGCCCATGCTGCTCCCCGACCCGGCGACGGCCGCCGCGCTGCGCAGCCAGCCGGGCATCGCCCGCGCCTTCGAGTACTTCGACAAGGTGACGGTCGCGGCCGTCTCCATCGGCTCGTGGGAGGCCGGGATCTCCACGGTCCACGACATGCTGAGCGACGAGGAACGGTCCCACTACGCCTCGCTCGGCGTGGCCGCCGAGATGTCCGCGCACCTCTTCGACGCGGAGGGCCGCCGGGTCGGCCGTGACCTGGGGGAGCGGTGCATCACGGTCGAGGCCGACCGGCTGCGGCGTATCCCGGAGGTCGTGGCGATCGCCGGCGGGCTGCGCAAGGCCGAGGCGATCGGGGCGGTGCTGCGCTCGGGTCTGGTCACGAGCCTGGTCACGGACACGGCGGCGGCGGACTTCCTGCTGACGGAGTTCACCCCGGCGCCGCGCCCCGCGCTGGAGCGGTCGGACCCGGACGGCGACTAGGGCCTGTCCGGCGGATCTTCGTGGGCCTGCGGCGTCCGGCACCGCACCTCGCCGCGTTGTCGGGAGACCCGAGTACATCCAGTACTCGGGTCTCCCTCCGCCTTGCGATGCGCGGCGCCGGACGCCGCAGACCGATCCACGAAGACCCGCCGGACAGGCCCTGGGCGCCCCGACGGATCGGTGTGTTCCCCGTCACGCGCGCGCGACGGACGAACGCCCAAGATCGGCGCCCGGGGTCCGGAGGAAGCCACAGAACCGGGTCCCGGTGTTCGCCCCGGGACCGGGTGATCGGCGATGATGACGGAGGAGCCGTCGCCCCGGTCCGCCCCGGCCCGGTGCTGACTCCCCGCCCACCCCTTCCGTAGAACTCCAGGTGACAGGGTCAGCATGCGTTTCCTCAACGGCCAGACACCGTCCTACGACCTGACGTACGACGATGTGTTCATGGTCCCCGGCCGGTCGGCCGTCGCCTCCCGTCAGGACGTCGACCTCTCCGCCCCCGACGGCACCGGCACCACCATCCCGCTCGTCGTCGCGAACATGACCGCGATCGCCGGCCGCCGGATGGCCGAGACGGTCGCCCGGCGCGGCGGGCTCGTCGTCATCCCCCAGGACATCCCCATCGAGGTCGTCGCCGACGTCGTCGGCTGGGTCAAGTCACGGCACCTCGTGCTGGACACCCCGATCGTGCTGTCGCCCTCCCAGACCGTCGGCGACGCCCTGTCCCTGCTGCCCAAGCGGGCCCACGGCGCGGGGGTGGTGGTCGACGCCGACCGCCGTCCCGTCGGGATCGTCACCGAGCACGACCTCACCGGCGTGGACCGCTTCACCCAGCTCTCCGAGGTCATGTCCAAGGACGTGCTGGCGATCGCCGCGGACAGGGACCCGCGCGAGGCGTTCAACGCGCTCGACGGCGCCAACCGCAAGCTCGCCCCGGCCGTGGACGCGGACGGACGGCTCGCCGGGATCCTCACCCGCAAGGGCGCCCTGCGCGCCACCCTCTACACCCCCGCCGTCGACGGCCGGGGCCGGCTGCGGATCGCCGCCGCCGTCGGGATCAACGGGGATGTGGCGGGCAAGGCCGGGCAGTTGCTCGACGCCGGGGTCGACACGCTGGTGGTCGACACCGCGCACGGCCACCAGGAGTCGATGCTCGCCGCCGTCAGGGCCGTCCGCGCGCTCCGCCCCGATGTGCCGGTCGTCGCGGGCAACGTCGTCTCCGCCGACGGGGTACGGGACCTGGTCGAGGCGGGCGCGGACATCGTCAAGGTCGGGGTCGGACCCGGCGCCATGTGCACCACCCGCATGATGACCGGCGTGGGCAGGCCGCAGTTCTCGGCCGTCCTGGAGTGCGCCGCCGAGGCCAGGAAGCACGGCAAGCACGTCTGGGCCGACGGTGGCGTACGGCACCCGCGCGACGTCGCCATGGCGCTCGCCGCCGGTGCCTCGAACGTGATGATCGGCTCGTGGTTCGCGGGGACGTACGAGTCGCCCGGCGACCTCCAGGAGGCGTCCGACGGGCGGCTGTACAAGGAGTCCTTCGGGATGGCGTCCGCCCGCGCCGTACGCAACCGTACGAGCGAGGAGTCGGCGTACGACCGGGCGCGCAAGGCGGTGTTCGAGGAGGGCATCTCGACCTCCCGGATGTTCCTCGACCCGGCCAGGCCCGGCGTCGAGGACCTGATCGACTCGATCGTCGCGGGCGTGCGCTCGGCGTGCACCTACGCGGGGGCGGGCTCGCTGGCGGAGTTCACGGACAAGGCCGTCGTCGGGGTCCAGAGTGCCGCCGGATACGCCGAGGGCAAGCCGCTGCACGCCAGTTGGGGCTGAGCCGGCGCGGGCTGCGGGGCGGTCTCCTGAAGTCCGCGAAAAATTTCTGAAGTTTGTGGACATGGATGTGTGAGGACCGGGTAAGCGCCTCCCCGCACTGTCCACGGAGCAAGGGAGGCCGATGTGTCCACGGCGAACGCGGTGCCGGTGACGAGCATCCGCTACGGGACGCGGCAGGACGCCGCGTCCACGGAGCACGCCCTTCCGTATCTGGAGCGCCCGGCGGACGTGGCACCCAAGGACGCACGGGAGATCTCGAAGCTCTTCTTCGCCCGGCTCACGGAGCTGGAAGAGGGCACGCGCGAGTACCAGTACGCGCGCAACACCCTCATCGAGCTGAACCTTTCGCTGGTGCGGTACGCCGCGGGCCGGTTCCGTAACCGCGCGGACCAGATGGAGGACATCGTCCAGGTCGGCACCATCGGCCTGATCAAGGCGATCGACCGCTTCGAGCTCACCCGCGAGGTGGAGTTCGCGACCTTCGCCGTCCCGTACATCGTCGGCGAGATCAAGCGGTTCTTCCGGGACACCAGTTGGGCGGTGCACGTGCCGCGCCGCCTCCAGGAGCTGCGCATCGACCTCGCGCGGGCGTCCGACGAGCTGTCCCAGCGGCTGGACCGCGCGCCGACGACGGCCGAGCTGGCCGAACACCTCGGGCTGGACGAGGAGGAGGTCATCGAGGGCGTCGTCGCCGGCAACGGCTACACGGCCGGATCGATCGACTTCCCTTCCGACGACTCCTCGGACTCCTCCGCCCCGCTCTCCGACCGCCTCGGCGCCCCCGACGCGGGCCTGGAGACGGCGGAGAACGTCCAGGCGCTCAAGCCGCTCCTCCAGGAGCTGGACGACCGGGAGCGCCAGATCCTCCAGATGCGCTTCGGCGACGAGATGACGCAGGCGGAGATCGGCGCCGAACTGGGCGTCACCCAGATGCACGTGTCCCGGCTGCTGTCCCGGATCACCGGACGGCTGCGGGACGGACTGCTCGTGGTGGAGTAGACGGCGGGCGTCGCACCGGACCGGTTCCGGTGGATCTCACGGAGGAGAGGCATCCCACGTGTGTGGGTGCCTCTCCTCCGTCGTACGGGGCGTCGTGTTCTACTTCGGTGACGGCCTCCGCCGACCCGCCACCGCAGAGAAGTGAACCACCAGCAGTGCGACTCAACGATCTCGACGAACGCATCGTCCACGCCCTCGCCGAGGACGCCCGCCGTTCCTTCGCGGACATCGGGGCGCTCGTCGGGCTGTCCGCGCCGGCCGTCAAGCGGCGGGTCGACCGGTTGCGGGCCGAGGGGGCGATCACCGGGTTCACCGTACGGGTGGACCCCGCCGCGCTCGGCTGGCAGACCGAGGGGTTCATCGAGATCTATTGCAGCCGCAACACCTCGCCCGAGGCCATCCACCGGGGCCTGGAGCGCTACCCGGAGATCGCGTCCGCCTCGACCGTCACCGGGGACGCCGACGCGATCGTCCAGGTCTTCGCCGCCGACATGCGTCACTTCGAGCAGGTGCTCGAACGCATCGCGGGCGAGCCCTACGTCGAGCGGACGAAATCGGTGCTGGTGCTGTCGCCCCTGCTCAGGCGCTATTCGTCGGGGTCGCCCGGCGCCCCGGGTTCACCCGCCCGGCAGGGCTGAGACCCCCCTCGCGCACGCGGCGACGCACCCCGCGCAACAAATCGCCGCGTCCACCCGCCCCCGCGCAACAGATCGGTGGTCGGCGCGCAACGGACATGTCTTGTCCCGGCCGGGCGGCGGCCCGTACGGTCGGGACGTCCCCCAGAACCCCTTTCGTACCGTCCGAGGTGCCGCCATGCCGTCGCTCCGCACCGCCCTGCTCCAGAGCTCCGGCCGACCCGGTTCCGTGCCGGACAATCTCGCGGTGCTCGACGCGGCGGCGGGCCGCGCCGCCGGGGCCGGGGCCGGGCTGCTGGTGTGCCCCGAGATGTTCCTGACCGGGTACGCGATCGGCGACGACGTGGCCCGGCTGGCCGAACCCGCCGGCGGCGCCGGCGCGCAGGACGTGGCCGCGATCGCCGCCCGGCACGGGGTCGCGGTGGTGTACGGCTACCCCGAGCGCGACGGCGAGCGGGTTTTCAACGCCGCCCAGGTCATCGGCCCCGACGGGGCGCGGCTCGCGAACTATCGCAAGACCCATCTCTTCGGTCCGTTCGAGCGTGCGCACTTCAGCCCCGGTGACCGGCCCGTGGTCCAGGCCGAGCTGGGCGGCCTGCGGCTCGGACTGCTGATCTGCTACGACGTCGAGTTCCCGGAGAACGTCCGGGCCCACGCCCTCGCCGGGACCGACCTGCTGCTCGTGCCCACGGCGGTGATGCACCCCTTCGAGTTCGTCGCCGAATCCGTCGTACCGGTCAGGGCCTTCGAGAACCAGATGTACGTGGCGTACGTGAACAGGGCCGGCCAGGAAGGGGAGTTCGAGTTCGTCGGACTGAGCTGCCTGGCGGGACCCGACGGCGCGACCCGGGCGCGTGCCGGGCGCGGGGAGGAGCTGGTCCTCGGTGAGGTCGACCCCGGGTTGCTGAGCGACTCCCGTGAGGCCAATCCGTATCTGCTGGACCGCCGCCCCGGGCTGTACACGTCACTCAACTGAGACCCGGCCCGCCCTTCCCACCCCCGCGCCAGTCGTACCCGCAAGGAGTCCGTACCCCGTGACGGTGCCCACCGCTGTCGAGCACATCGAGCCGGCGCTGCCGCCGATCACCATGTTCGGACCCGATTTCCCCTTCGCGTACGACGATTTCCTCCGGGACCCGGTCGGCCTCGGCCAGATACCGGCGACCGCGCACGGCGCGGAGGTCGCCGTCATCGGCGGCGGGGTCTCCGGCCTCGTCGCCGCGTACGAACTGATGAGGATGGGGCTCAGACCGGTGGTGTACGAGGCCGACCGCCTCGGCGGCCGGCTCCGTACCGTCGGCTTCGAGGGCTGCGACCCCGGGCTGACCGCCGAGATGGGCGCGATGCGCTTCCCGCCGTCGTCCACCGCGCTCCAGCACTACATCGACCTGGTGGGCCTGGAGACGCGGCCCTTCCCCAACCCGCTGGCCGCGGGCACCCCTTCGACCGTCGTCGACCTCAAGGGCGAGTCCCACTACGCCAGGACCATCGACGACCTCCCGCAGGTCTACCGCGACGTGATGGCCGCCTGGAACACCTGCCTGGAGGAGGGCGCGGACTTCTCCGGCATGAACCGGGCCCTGCGGGAGCGTGACGTGCCACGGATCCGGGAGATCTGGGCCCGGCTGGTGGAGAAGCTCGACAACCAGACCTTCTACGGCTTCCTGTGCGACTCGCCCGCCTTCAAGTCCTTCCGCCACCGGGAGATCTTCGGCCAGGTGGGCTTCGGCACCGGCGGCTGGGACACCGACTTCCCCAACTCGATCCTGGAGATCCTGCGGGTCGTCTACACCGAGGCGGACGACCACCACCACGGCATCGTCGGCGGCAGCGAGCAGCTGCCGCTACGGCTGTGGTCGCGCGCGCCGGAGAAGATGACGTACTGGCCGGCCGGGACCTCGCTCAAGTCGCTGCACGACGGCGAGCCGCGCCCCGCCGTGACCCGGCTGCACCGGACCGCGGGCAACCGGGTCACGGTCACGGACGCGTCGGGCCGGATCCGTACGTACCGTGCCGCGATCTTCACCGCCCAGTCCTGGCTGCTGCTCTCCAAGATCGCCTGTGACGACTCGCTCTTCCCGATCGACCACTGGACGGCGATGGAGCGGACCCACTACATGGAGTCGTCCAAGCTGTTCGTGCCGGTCGACCGGCCGTTCTGGCGGGACGAGGCACGCGACGACCAGGGGCGGCCGACCGGGCGGGACGTCATGTCGATGACGCTCACGGACCGGATGACGCGGGGGACGTACCTGCTGGAGAACGGTCCTGACGAGCCGGCCGTCATCTGTCTCTCGTACACCTGGTGCGACGACAGCCTCAAGTGGCTGCCGTTGTCGGCCGAGGAGCGCATGGAGGTCATGCTCACCTCGCTGCGCGAGATCTATCCGCGGGTCGACATACGGCGGCACATCATCGGCAGTCCGGTGACGGTGTCCTGGGAGAACGAGCCGTATTTCATGGGCGCGTTCAAGGCGAACCTGCCCGGTCACTACCGCTACCAGCGGCGGCTGTTCACGCATTTCATGCAGGACCGGCTGCCCGCCGACAAGCGGGGGATCTTCCTGGCCGGGGACGACATCTCGTGGACGGCGGGGTGGGCCGAGGGCGCCGTCCAGACCGCGCTGAACGCGGTGTGGGGAGTGATGACCCACTTCGGCGGTGGTACGGACCCGTCGAACCCGGGGCCCGGGGACGTGTTCGACGAGATCGCGCCGGTCGAGCTGCCGGAGGACTGAGCGGGGGCGGGCGCTCCCGTCGGACACGTATATCTACAGACGGTCCCATCCGTGAATCGTGTGCGCACCATTGTCAGTTGCGAGTGGGCGCCTCTACGCTCCAACGGTCTCGTTCGTGAATGTCATTCACATACATGATGGGAGCGCTCGATGAGCGGAACCCCCCGAAGGCGCCTGAGGACCCTGATCGCCGCCGCGTTCACCGCCGCGGCCGTCCTGGTCCCCGCCGCCTCCTCCGCCGCGGCCCCGGCCGTCCCCGCGACCCCGGTGATCGACGGCAAGCGGCTCCAGCAGGCCCGTGTCGCCCTGGACAAGGGCGACCCCGCCCTCAAGAAGGCCCTCACGTCCCTGATCGCGCAGGCCGATTCATGGCTCGGCAAGGGGCCCTGGACCGTGGTCGACAAGCCCAAGCCGGCGCCCAGCGGCGATCCCCACGACTACCTCAGCCAGGCCCCGTACTACTGGGCGTCGCAGCCCAAGACCCCGGAGAATCCTTGGGGTTGCCCGTACGTGCAGCGCGACGGCGAGCGCAATCCCGAGGTCGACACGGGCACCGACCGCCCCGACATCGGCAAGGTCTTCAACTCGACCACCACGCTCAGCCTGGCCTGGTACCACACGGGCCAGAAGAAGTACGCGGAGCAGGCGGCGAAGGTCCTGCGCACCTGGTTCGTCGACCCCGCGACCCGGATGAACCCCAACCTGAACCACGGGCAGTTCATCCCCTGCAAGACGGATGGGAGGGCGATCGGGATCATCGATTTCAGCCAGCAGTACAGCAGCGTGTTGGACGCCCTCGCGATCCTCGACACCGGCGCGCCCGGCTGGACGAAGAGCGACCGGGACGGAATGCGCGCCTGGAACAAGGACTTCCTCGGCTGGCTGGTCAACTCGCCCTTCGGCAAGGAGGAGTCGGCGGCCAAGAACAACCACGGCACCTTCATGGACCTCCAGGTGGCCTCCCTCGCGCTGGCCACCGGCGACAAGGCGCTCGCGCGCAAGATCGTCCTCGACGCGCGGGCCAAGCGGATCGATCCGCAGATCGCGGCCGACGGCCGCCAGCCGCAGGAGCTCACCCGTACCCGCAGCTGGCACTACTCCACCTTCGACCTGGTCGCGTACACCCGCCTCGCCGCCATCGGCAAGCAGGTGGGGGTGGACCTCTGGGCCTACCAAGGCCCGCAGGGGCAGAGCCTGTTCAAGGCCGTCGACTATCTGCTGCCCGCCGCGACCGGGGCGGCCGCCTGGCCGCATCCGGAGCTGGAGTTCTACCGGTACGCGGCGAGCGACATCGTCCACGCGGCGGCCGACGCCGGTGACAGCAAGGCGCGCGCGGCCGTCCCGCTGCTCCAGGCGCCGCCCAACGGCGACGTCTGGGCGCTGCGGCCCGCGGCGGAGCAGCTCGACTCCATCGCCGGCTAGACGGGCTAGACGGGCCAGGCGGGGCTGGGCGGCCCAGGCCCTGCCCCGAGCCGCCGCGGCGGGACTCCTGCGCGGATGCGAGGGGCGGATAGGATAAAACCGCCCATACCGGCCGTCTCGGCCGTCTCGCACCGCCCGGGAGTCCCCTCGTGACCGCTGGCATCCAGCCCACCACCCGCCACGTCGACTTCGGCGTCCTGGTCCCGCTGACCGTGTACTTCGACGACTTCGACCCGATGGGCCTGCTCCACAACAGCCGCTACGCGGTGCTGGTCGAGCGCGCCTGGATCGCCTATTGGGAGAGCCAGGGATTCGGCGGCCGGAAGTTCGCCGCCGCCGAGGGCGACGAGTTCAACGTCGTCAAGGATCTGCACATCGTCTTCGACCTGGCCCTGGACCGGGCGGGGGAGTACGCCGTACACCTGTGGCTCGAACCCCTCGGCCGTACGTCGGCCACCGCCGGCTTCCGCGTCTGCTCCGCCGACGCCTCGGTGACGTACGCCCACGGCACCCGTACGGTGGTCCGCCTCGACCCCGGGACCCTGCGGCCCGTCGCCTGGAGCGACCACGTCAGGTCGCTGTCTTCGTCGATGCTCCGTCCGGAGCCGGACCGCTGACCCCGGCCGGCCGCCGGTCGCCCGTCCGCAGCACCCCGGCGCCGACGATCAGGCCGAAGGCCAGCACGGTCACCACCCCGAAGGAGACCACCAGCGAGGTCGCGTCGGCGACCGCGCCGATCGCCGAGGGGGCGATCAGCCCCGAGGTGTACGTGATCGTCGCGACGCCCGCGATGGCCTGGCTCGGGTTGGGCCCGCTGCGTCCGGCCGCCGCGAAGGCGAGCGGTACGACCACCGCCACGCCCAGCCCCAGCAGGCCGAAACCGGCCATCGCGATCAGCGGATGAGGCGCCACGACCACCAGGAGCCCGCCCGCCAGGGCGAGTGTCCCGCCCGTCCTGACCGTCCGTACGGCCCCGAACCGGTCCACCACCCGGTCGCCCGCGAGCCGTGCCACCGTCATGGTGAGGGCGAAAGCCGTGGTCGACGCGGCGGCGACCCCGGCCGAGGTGTCCAGCACGTCCCGGAGGTAGACGGCGGACCAGTCGAGACTCGCGCCCTCCGCGAAGACCGCGCAGAACCCGACCGCCCCGATCAGCAGCGCCGACCTCGGGGGCAGCGCGAAGTGCGGCGGCGGCTCCTCGTCGGGCGCGCTGCGCAGGTCCAGGACCCGTTGGCAGGCCAGCAGGCCGAGCGCTGTCAGTACCAGGGCCGCGATGAGGTGGTGCAGCCGCGCGTCCGTGCCCAGGTGCGCGGCCACGGTGCCGGCGGCGGAGCCGATCAGCGCCCCCAGGGACCACATGCCGTGCAGGCCGGACATGATCGACTTGTCGAGGCGGTTCTCCACCTCCACGCCGAGCGCGTTCATCGCGACGTCCGCCATGCCCGACGTCGCGCCGTACACGAACAGCGCCAGGCACAGCACGTACAGATTGGGCATCAGGGACGGCAGGATGAGGGAGAGCGTCCACAGCGCGAGCAACATGCGCAGTGCCTGCCGCGCGCCGAGCCGGTGGCTGATCGCGCCGGCCAGCGGCATCGCGAGCGACGCGCCGATCGCGGGGAAGGCGAGCGCCAGGCCGAGCTGGCCCGCGCTGATCCCCGCGTGGTCCTGGATCCAGGGGATTCGGGTGGCGAAGCTGCCGGTCACGGCGCCGTGCACGCAGAAGACCGCCATCACGGCCCTCCGCGCCTGCCGCAACCTCGCCCCGTCGTAGACCGCTTCGGTCGTCATCGCGTCCAGTCCTCCCCTGCCGGTCGTGTGTATGGCTACCCGTGCCGTCGATGCGGGGAGTAAATTATCAGGAACCCTGCCTGATAGATAGCGGACCACCGAGCGAAAACACCCGCCGGCGATCTGGAAGGATCCCCGCATGGCCGCATCCCCCAGCACCGCCCGTGCCATCAACGACCGGCTCGCGCTCCGACTCCTCCAGCAGGAAGGCCCGTTGACCGCCGGACAGCTGAAGACGATGACCGGGCTCTCCCGCCCCTCCGTCGCCGATCTGGTCGAACGGCTCCAGGGATCCGGGCTCGTCCACGTCGTCGGGGAGACCGGCGACCGCCGGCGCGGGCCCAACGCGCGGGTGTACGGGATCGTCGCCGACCGCGCCCATCTCGCCGCGCTCGACGTACGGACCCACAGCGTCTCCGTCGTCGTCGCCGACCTGCTGGGCGTCACCCTCGCCGAGGCCACCCTGCCCATCGGCAGCGACACCGCCAGCGAACCGGCCGTCGAGCAGGCCGCCGCCCTGCTGGAACGCACCGCCCGTGAGGCCGGGGCCGTACGCCTGCACAGCGTCGGCATCGGCGCGCCAGGACTGGTCGACCCGGTCAGCGGCGAACTGCGCGAGACCAGCGGGCTGCCCGCCTGGCACCGGCTGCTCGTCACGGCTCTGCACGAACGGCTCCCCGCCACCGTCCTGGTGGAGAACGAGACCAACCTCGCCGCCCTCGCCGAACAGCGCCTCGGCGCGGCCCAGGGGCAGGACACCTTCGTCCTGCTCTGGCTCGGCCACGGCGTGGGCGCGGCCGTCATGCTCGACGGCAGACTCCGCAGAGGCGCCTCCGGCGGCGCGGGGGAGATCGGCTTCCTGCCCGTGCCCGGCACCTCGCAGCTGCCTTCCGCGCTCGCCTGCGACGGCGGCTTCCACACCCTGGCGGGCTCGGCGGCCGTCTGCGAACTGGGCGAGCAGCACGGCCTGACACCCGACCCCGGGCCCCAGGAAGTGCCCGCCGCGGCCTATGTGCGCGCCGCCTTGGCGGCGGGGGAGAAGGGCGAACCGTTCCTCGCCACGCTCGCCGAGCGGCTGGCCATCGGGGCGGCGGCGGTCAGCGCGGTCCTCGACCCCGGCCGGGTGGTCCTGGCGGGCGAGGTCGGGCACGCGGGCGGCGCCGCCCTGGCCGCCCGGGTCGAGGAACGGCTCGCGGCCATGACCCCGCTGCGTACGGAGGTCAGGGCCGGGACCCTGGGCGGTGCGGCGGTCCTGCGCGGGGCGCTGCTGACCGCACGGGACGCCGCGCAGGACGCGTTGTTCGCGCCGGGGGCGGAGATCCGGTGACCGTGCGCCGACCGATCCGATGACTCTGCCCCGACCGGCACGGTGACCATGCACTGACCGTCTGTGAGTCAGCCCACAGGGGTCACCCGGTTGGCCGACGATCAGGCGTGGCACACTGTTTCTGTACCAGAAGCAGCGCACTCCGGGGTCGGTGTAATTCCGAACCGGCGGTTATAGTCCGCGACCCGTCCGCAGCCAGCGGCCGGTTGACCAGGTGAGATTCCTGGACCGACGGTGAAAGTCCGGATGGGAGGCAGTGCGCGGCGGGCCATGATCGGGTATGCCGCCGTCGGCGGTTCGTCCTCGGACGAGCCGGTTCGCCGGACCGGGCGCCCCCGAATATGTCCCGTTTCTCTGTCGTCATCGACAGGCCCCGGAGTCCGTGCCCCAGAGGCAGGAGGACCCGGTGGCAACGGAAGCCGAAGCGGTGACCGACGCGGACGCGATGCGTCGTGCCCTCACGCTCGCCGCCCTCGGACTCGGCTCCACCAGCCCGAACCCGGTCGTCGGATGCGTCATCCTCGACGCCTCGGGACAGCTCGCGGGCGAGGGGTTCCACCGGCGGGCCGGCGGCCCGCACGCCGAGATCCACGCCCTGCGCGCGGCCGGCGGGCGCGCCCGGGGAGGCACGGCCTACGTCACCCTCGAACCGTGCGACCACACCGGCCGTACGGGGCCCTGCTCCCAGGCGCTCGTCGACGCGGGCGTCGCCCGGGTCCTCTACGCGGTCGCCGACCCCGACCCCCGGGCCGGGGGCGGCGCCGACACCCTGCGCGCGGCCGGTGTCACGGTCGAGCGGGGGCCGCTCGAAGAGGAGGCCGAGGCGGGCAACACCGCCTGGCTGACCTCCGTACGCCTCGGTCGCCCCCACGTCCTGTGGAAGTACGCGGCCACCCTCGACGGCCGGATCGCCGCCGCCGACTCCACCAGCCGCTGGATCACCTCCCCCGAGGCCCGCGCCGACGTCCACCGGCTGCGCGCCGAGGCCGACGCCGTCGTGGTCGGCTCGGGCACCGCCCGCACCGACGACCCGCACCTCGCGGTGCGGGGCATCGAGGGCGCCGTACAGCCGCTGCGGGTCGTGGTCGACACCGAAGCCACCGCCGTACGGCCGGGCGCGCGGGTCCTGGACTCCGCCGCGCCCACCCTGATCGCCGTCGCCGAGGACGCCGACCTGGGCGGGCGGGGGCATCTCAAGGACGTCGTACGGCTGCCCCGCGCCGCCCGCGGCCTGGACATCCCCGCCCTGCTCGCCGCGCTGTACGAGCGCGGGGTCCGTTCCGTCCTCCTCGAAGGCGGCCCGGCGCTGGCCGGTTCGTTCGTCGCCGCGGGCGCCGTCGACCAGGTCGTCGGCTATCTCGCCCCGGTCCTCCTGGGCGCCGGCCCCACGGCCCTCGGGGACGCCGGAATCACCACGCTCGCCGGGGCGTTGCGACTCCGCATGACGGAGAGCACCCGGATCGGCGCGGACCTGCGCGTCACCGCCGTCCCCGACAGGGACGACCCCGACACCGCGGGCCGCGACACCGACGCACCCCCAACAGCCGTCCACGACAGCGCCGTCGCCGACACCTCCGTGCCCGCCACCCCGGGCACCGCCACGAAGGAGCACTGAGTGTTCACCGGAATCGTCGAAGAACTGGGTGAGGTCACCGCCGTCGAGAATCTCGGCGACGCCTCCCGCTTCACGCTGCGCGGCCCCGTCGTCACCGACGGGGCCAAGCACGGCGACTCCATCGCCGTGAACGGTGTCTGTCTGACCGTGGTCGACCTGGACGGGGGCGCGTTCACCGCCGACGTGATGGCCGAGACCCTCGACCGCTCCAGCCTCGGCGCGCTCGCCGTCGGCTCCCCGGTGAACCTGGAACGCCCCATGGCCGTGGGCGGCCGGCTCGGCGGGCACATCGTCCAGGGCCATGTGGACGGCACCGGCACGGTCGTCGAACGCGAGGTCTCCGAGCACTGGGAGATCGTCAAGGTCGCGCTGCCCGCCCATCTCACCAAGTACGTGGTCGAGAAGGGCTCCATCACCGTGGACGGCGTCAGCCTCACCGTCGTGGACGCGGGACCCGACTACTTCACCATCAGCCTCATCCCCACCACCCTCGCGCTGACCACCCTCGGCCACAAGGGACCCGGCGACCCGGTCAACCTGGAGGTCGACGTCATCGCGAAGTACGTGGAGCGCCTGCTCGGCGCCGGATCCGGGGAGCCCGTCCAGTGAGCGCCCTGACCTGGCTGAACGGCGAGGCCTTCACCGCCGTCGGGCAGCACATCCTGTGGTCCGACATGATCGGCAACATCATCGGCCTGGGCGCCCTCGCGCTCGGCTGGCGGCGCTCGATCTGGACCTGGCCCGCCCAGTTCCTCTCGGGCGTCGTCCTGGTCGGCGCCTACGCCTCCGCCGACCTCAGCGGCGGAGTGGGCAAACAACTCCTCGTCATCGGCGTGGCGTTGTGGGGCTGGCGGCTCTGGCAGCGCGGAACGCAGCGGAGCGGCGACAACCCCGACGGCACCATCGCCGTCCGCTTCGCCACCTGGCGCGAGCGCGCCGCGCTGGTGGGCGGCACCGCCGTGGGCACGCTCGCCGTCGGCGGCCTCTTCACCGCCTTCCCCGACCTCTCTTGGAACCCCTGGCCCGACGCGTACATCTTCGTCGGCACGCTCGCCGCGATGGTCGCGCAGGCGCGCGGCCTGGTGGAGTTCTGGTTCGCCTGGCTCCTGGTCGACCTCGTCGGCGTCCCCCTCGCGTTCAGCAGCGGGCTCGCCTTCTCCGGTCTCGTGTACGTGATCTACCTCGCCCTCGTCCTGTGGGGGATGCGCGACTGGTGGCTGCGCTCCAGGGCCGGCGCCGTCTCTCTGGAAGGAGCAGCAGCATGACTACCACCGCACTGCCCACCTGGTACTCGACCGACAACGTCGAGGACTTTGCCCTCGACCCGGTCGAACAGGCCATCCGCGACATCGCCGCCGGACGGCCCGTCGTCGTCGTGGACGACGAGGACCGGGAGAACGAGGGCGACCTCGTCATCGCGGCCGAGAAGGCCACCCCGGAGATCATCGCCTTCATGATGAGCGAGTGCCGCGGCCTGATCTGCGCCCCCATGGAGGGGGACGAACTGGACCGCCTCGCGCTGCCGCAGATGGTCGACCACAACACCGAGATGATGGGCACCGCGTTCACCGTCTCCGTGGACGCGGGCCCCGCCCACGGCGTCACCACCGGCATCTCCGCCGCCGACCGGGCCACCACGCTCCAGCTGCTCGCGGGCGGCACGGCGGGCCCCGCCGACTTCGTACGGCCCGGACACGTCTTCCCGCTGCGCGCCAAGGAAGGCGGGGTGCTGGTACGCAACGGTCACACCGAGGCCGCCGTCGACCTGGCCCGGCTGGCCGGACTGCGCCCCGCCGGGGCCATCGTGGAGATCGCGGGCGAGGACGGCGTGATGCTGCGCCTGCCCGACCTCGTGCCGTTCGCCCGCAAGCACGGCCTGACGATCATCTCCATCGAGGACCTGATCGCGTACCGCCGGACGACCGAGCCGACCGTCCGCCGCGAGGCGAAGGTCCATCTGCCCACCGCCTCCGGCGACTTCACGGCGTACGGCTACCGCTCGGTCGCCGACGGCGTCGAGCACCTCGCCCTCGTCCACGGCGAGATCGGCGACGGCGAGGACGTGCTCGTGCGCGTCCACTCCGAATGCCTCACCGGCGACATCTTCGGCTCGCTGCGCTGCGACTGCGGCCCCCAGCTCCAGGCCTCCATGGACCGGATCACCGAGGCGGGGCGCGGAGTTGTCGTCTACCTGCGCGGCCACGAGGGCCGGGGGATCGGCCTGCTCTCCAAGCTGCGCGCGTACGAACTCCAGGAGCGCGGCCGGGACACCCTCGACGCCAACCTGGAACTGGGCCTGCCCGCCGACGCGCGGGACTACGCGGCCGGCGCGCGCATCCTGGACGACCTCGGCGTGCACAGCCTGCGGCTGATGACCAACAACCCCGACAAGACGTCCGCGCTGGTACGGCACGGACTCACCGTCACCGGCCGCGAGCCGATGCCCGTCCAGGCCGGCGAGCACAACCTCCGCTACCTGCGCACCAAGCGGGACCGGATGGGGCACGACCTGCCGTGGCTGGATCCGGCCGTCGCCGTGTCCGCCTGCGGCAACCAGTAGGACGCGTAGACCCGTACACGCACACCCGTACACACACCCGTGACAACGCACAGAACGAGCTTCGAGGAGAGACGTGAGCGGCAAGGGCGCACCCGAACTGAGTGTGAAGAACTGCGGTGACCTCAGGGTCGCCGTGATCGCGGCGCAGTGGCACCAGAAGGTCATGGACGGTCTGGTCGACGGCGCCCTGCGCGCCCTGCGGGAACTGGGCATCGACGAGCCGACCCTGCTGCGCGTGCCCGGCAGCTTCGAACTGCCCGTCGTGGCCAAGGTCCTGGCCGGCCGCGGCTACGACGCCGTGGTCGCGCTCGGCGTCGTCATCCGGGGCGGCACCCCCCACTTCGAGTACGTGTGCCAGGGCGTCACGCAGGGCCTCACCCAGGTCTCCATCGACACCGGCGTCCCCATCGGTTTCGGGGTGCTGACCTGCGACACCGAGGACCAGGCCCTGGACCGCGCGGGCCTGCCGGAGTCGAACGAGGACAAGGGCCACGAGGCGGTGACAGCCGCCGTCGCCACCGCGACCGTCCTCCGTACGGTGGCCGAACCCTGGCGTTGAGAGACGGGACGGGCCGCGTAAAGTGGGCGCCACCATGTCGAAGAAGACGTTCGAGGAGCTGTTCACCGAGCTCCAGCAGAAGGCCGCCAACGGCGACCCCGCCACCTCACGCACCGCCGAGCTGGTGGAAAAAGGCGTGCACGCCATCGGGAAGAAGGTCGTCGAAGAGGCGGCCGAGGTGTGGATGGCCGCGGAGTACGAGGGCAAGGAAGCCGCCGCCGAGGAGATCTCCCAACTCCTCTACCACGTCCAGGTGATGATGGTGGCGCGCGGCATCTCCCTCGACGACGTGTACGCCCATCTCTGAGCCGTACCGCCGCACGCCCCCGGCCGGCCCGCCAGGCCCCGGTCGGGTCCTGTACCACCCGCCCCTCCGCACAAAGGAATCGGACCCCATGCTGCGCATCGCCATCCCGAACAAAGGCTCCCTCTCCGGACCTGCGTCGGCGATGCTCCATGAGGCCGGCTACCAGCAGCGCAAGGAGTCCAAGGAACTGGTCCTGGTCGACCCCGAGAACGCCGTCGAGTTCTTCTACCTCCGCCCCCGCGACATCGCGATCTACGTCAGCTCGGGCCGGCTCGACATCGGCATCACCGGCCGTGACCTGCTGCTGGACTCCGGCGCCAGCGCGGAGGAGATCCTGCCGCTCGGCTTCGCCCGCTCCACGTTCCGCTACGCCACCAAGCCCGGTACGGCCAACGGGGTCGCGGAGTTCGGCGGCATGACCGTCGCCACCTCCTACGAGGGCATCGTCGCCAAGCACCTCGCGGACAACGGCGTCGACGCCTCCGTCGTCCACCTGGACGGCGCGGTCGAGACCGCGATCGAACTGGGCGTCGCCCAGATCATCGCGGACGTGGTCGAGACCGGTACGTCCCTGCGCAACGCGGGCCTGGAGGTCATCGGCGAGCCGATCATGACCTCCGAGGCGATTGTCATCCGCCGCACCGGCGCGGACTCCGAGACGCCCAAGGTGCAGCAGTTCCTGCGCCGCCTCCAGGGCGTCCTGGTGGCCCGCAGCTACGTGATGATGGACTACGACTGCCGCGCCGAGCACCTGGAGCGCGCCGTCGCTCTCACGCCCGGCCTGGAGTCGCCCACCATCTCCCCGCTGCACAACGAGGGCTGGGTCGCGGTCCGCGCCATGGTCCCCGCCAAGGAGGCGCAGCGGATCATGGACGATCTGTACGAGCTGGGCGCCCGCGCGATCCTCACCACCGCCATCCACGCCTGCCGCCTCTGAGACCGGCCCGTTCCCCCGGCCCCGACGCCACCTCTGGAAGACCAAAACGCCATGTCAGTGCTGCCCGTGCTCCCCGTCACCTTCCGGGCCACCCGTACCCGGATCGTGCTCCTCACTGTCGGCGCGGTGATGTTCGCGGTCATCTCCGTCATCGGTATGACGCTGGAGCAGCTGAACCCGGGGGAGCGGCTGAGCTTCATCGTCACCGCCGCGCTGTTCTTCGGGGTGCTCGCGCTCCTGAGCCGCCCGAAGGTCGTCGCCGACGCCGACGGGGTGACCGTGGTCAATCTCACCCGGACCCGCCGGCTGGCCTGGGCGGAGATCCTGCGGGTCAATCTGCGCACCGGCGACCCCTGGGTCTTCCTCGACCTCAGCGACGGCAGCAGCCTGCCCGTCCTGGCCATCCAGCCCGGTGTCGCCAAGGAACACGCCATCCGTGACGCGCGCGCCCTGCGGGCCCTCGCGGAGTCCCACGGCACCGGCACCGACTCCCGGGACACCGCACCGCGGGGCCCCGGGACCGATCCCCGGGGCGCCGGTTCCGGTGACGCCGGAAGCCACAACGGCTGAGCCCCTGCCCTCCACGCCCCTGTCTTGATTACTCTGGTGGGTGGCGGCGCCGAAGTGCGCCGCGCCCCGCGTCCGACGGCCGTGTCCGGCCCGTGGGGCATCCTGCGACCCGAGGAGTGACTCCCTCCAGCAATGGACGGATCATCCGGTAGTACCTGCGCCGCCCCCTTCGACGAGGCGGCGGCATGACCCTCTCCCTTCTGCTGCTCGCCGCGGCATTCCTTCTCATCCTCGCCAACGGCTTCTTCGTGGCGGCCGAGTTCGGCCTCGTCACCGTGGACCGGCCGGACGCCGAGCGCGCCGCCGCCGCGGGCGACCGGCGGGCCCGTACCGTCGTCAAGGCACTCGGCGAGCTGTCGTTCCAGCTCTCCGGCACCCAGCTGGGCATCACCATCACCTCGCTGGTCGTCGGCATGCTCGCCGAACCGGCCCTCGCCCACCTGCTCGACGGGCCGCTGACCGCGACCGGGCTGCCCGACGGCGCCGTCTCCGGGATCTCGGTGGTGGTGGGCATGCTGCTCGCCTCCGCCGTCCAGATGGTGATCGGCGAACTCGTCCCCAAGAACTGGGCGGTGTCCCGGCCGCTCCAGGTGGCCCGGTTCGTCGCCGGACCGCAGCATCTCTTCTCCACCGCGTTCCGGCCGGTGATCACCCTGCTCAACACCGTCGCCAACCGCCTCGTCCGGATGCTGGGCGTGGAACCGACGGACGAGCTCGCCTCGGCCCGTACCCCCGGCGAGCTGGTCTCCCTGGCCCGGCACTCGGCCCAGGCGGGCACGCTCGAACAGGACACCGCCGACCTGTTCGTACGGACCCTGTCCCTCGGCCGGCTCACCGCGCAGCACGTGATGACACCCCGCGTGAAGGTCAGCGCCCTCCAGTCGGACGCGACCGCCGCGGACGTCCTCAACCTGACCCGGGCCACCGGTCTGTCGCGCTTCCCCGTCTACCGGGAGCGCATCGACGAGATCGTCGGCATGGTGCATCTCAAGGACGCGCTGGCCGTGCCCCGCGACGAGCGGACGCGTACGGAGGCCGGGCGCATCGCCGTCCCGGCGCTGCTGGTCCCCGAGACCCTGCCCGTCCAGCAGCTGCTGGAGCGGCTGCGCAGCGAACAGCCCATAGCCGTCGTGGTCGACGAGTACGGCGGTACGGCCGGGGTCGTCACCCTGGAGGACATCATCGAGGAGCTTGTCGGCGAGGTCCGGGACGAGCACGACGCCGAGGGCGACGGGCGGCCGGAACTGGCCCCTGTCGCCGCCGAGGACGGCAGGCCCGCCTGGGAGGCCGACGGCAGCGCCCGCGTCCTCACCCTGCGGCGCATCGGCCTGGACGTGCCCGACGGCCCGTACGAGACGCTGGCGGGCCTCGTCGCCGATCTGCTGGGCCGTATCCCCGCTCCCGGGGACCGGGCGGAGCTGCCCGGCTGGCGGCTCTCCGTCCGGCGGGTGGACCGCTACCGGGCGGAGCGGGTACGGCTGGTCCGTACCGGCGACGTACCGGCGGAGGCGTACCAGGACAGCTCAGAGGACCTCGCCGCCGACGCTCCCGCCTCCCGTCCCGCCGGATCCCGCGCCGGAGGTCCCGCGAAGGTCCCGGTGGGCGTGGCCGGTGACGGTCCGTCCGGCGGCGCGCACGACGACCTGCCGGGCCTGGCCGCCCAGGACGCGGGCCGCGTGGCCCACCAGGACGCCGGCCGTGCCGCCCAGGACGCCTCCACGGACGCCCCCGCGATGGCGGAGGGCTCCCGATGAGCGTGCTGCAACTCGGCCTCGCCGTGCTTCTCGTCCTGGCCAACGGGTTCTTCGTCGGCGCCGAGTTCGCCCTCGTCTCCGTACGCCGCAGCCAGATCGAGCCGCACGCCGCCCTCGGCTCCGCCCGGGCCCGGCAGGTGCTGCACGGCCTGGAGAATCTGCCGCAGATGATGGCGGCCGCGCAGTTCGGCATCACCGTCTGCTCCCTGACGCTCGGCGCGGTGGCCGAGCCGACGGTGGCGCGTCTGCTGGAGCCGCTGTTCCACGCGGTCCGGGTGCCCGAGGGGCTGATCCATCCGCTGGGCTTCGTCATCGCCCTGGCGCTGGTGGTCTTCCTGCACCTGGTCATCGGGGAGATGCTCCCGAAGAACCTCGCCATGGCGGCCCCGGAGAAGACCGCGCTCTGGCTCAGCCCCGGCCTGGTCGGCTTCGCCCGGCTCTGCCGCCCGGTCACGGCCGCGCTGGGCGCCTGCGCCCGGCTGGTCCTGCGGGCGTTCCGGGTCGAGCCCAAGGACGAGGTGGAGGCGGTCTTCACCAGTGAGCAGCTCAACCGCCTCGTCGAGGACTCGGGCCAGGCCGGGCTGCTCGACGCGGAGGCGCAGGAGCGCCTGGAGGACGCGCTGGAGCTGGGCAGCCGCCCGGTCACCGACGTCCTGCTCGCGCGCGCGTCGCTGGTGACGGTGACGCCCGCCGTCACCCCGCGCGAGATCGAGGAGCTGACCGTACGGACCGGCTTCTCGCGCTTCCCGGTGTGCGCGGAGGGCAACGCGGCCTTCATGGGCTACCTCCACGTCAAGGACGTCCTCGACCTGGAGGCGGACGAACGGGCCGTACCGCAGCACGTGTGGCGGCCGATGGCGACCCTGCGGGCGGAACTGCCGCTGGACGACGCGCTCACCGTGATGCGCCGTGCGGCCACGCACCTCGCCCAGGTCGCGGACGCGTCCGGGCGGGTGCTCGGGCTGGTGGCGCTGGAGGACGTGCTGGAGATGCTGGTCGGTGAGGTACGGGACCCGTCCCACCGGGAGAACAACCAGGCGTTGGCACTCTGACGCGCGAGCTGTGACGTGACAGAGGGCCGACCCCCGCGGGGCCGGCCCTCTGTCGTTCGGCTTCGCGCCCTGCTCAGGGCCCCGGCGGCTCCTGCTGGCCCCGGTTCACCGGACCCCGGCCCGATAGCACCTCTCCGTACGCCTGCATCAGGTCGGGCAGCCGCAGTGTCGCCAGGTCGTCGCGTCCCGGGGTGCCGCTGTACCCGGACAGCCGCAGATCGCGGTACGCGCAGCTCTTCTCGTACAGCGTCCTGAGGAAGCGCCCGTTGCCCAGCTCGTCGATCCAGCCCTGGGCGACGACGTGCGCGCTGATCGAGCGCAGCTCGTCCACCGACTCCTCGTCCCAGGCGTCGCCGTTCTCCGCGGCCAGGACCTGGCCGATGGCGGTCAGCTCCAGTGGCCGGTAGCTGGGGAAGTCGACCCGGCTGGTGAAGCGCGAGGAGAGGCCGGGATTGGTGGCGAGCAGCCGGTCCATGCCCTCCGGGTAGCCCGCCAGGATCACCACCAGATGGTCGCGGCTGTCCTCGGCGCGCTTGAGCAGCACCTGGAGGGCCTCGTCGCCGTAGGCGTCACCCTTGCTGTAGCCGGTGTTGGCGAGGCTGTACGCCTCGTCCACGAACAGCACCCCGCCGATCGCCGAGTCGATCAGATCGTTCGCCTTGACCGCCGTCTGGCCGAGGAACTCACCCACCAGATCGGCCCGCTGGGCCTCCACGAGATGATCCCCGCCGAGCAGTCCGAGCGCGTAGAAGACCCGGCCCAGGATGCGGGCGACGGTGGTCTTGCCGGTGCCGGAGGGGCCCGAGAAGACAAAGTGACGTTTCGGCGGCTGGACGGGCAGTCCCTCACCGGCCCGCAGCCGCGCCATGTTGAGCTGCGCCGAGAGCGCCTTGACCTGCCGCTTGACCGGTTCCAGGCCGACCATCCGCTCCAGCTCGGCCAGGGCGCTCGCCAGCAGGACCGGATCGGTGGGGCCCGCCGGGAAGCGCGGGGGAGCGGGCTGCACGGGCAGCGGGACCTTCTCCCGTACCCCGTCGAAATTGTCGGGCGGCGGGTCCGCCGGGCCGCTGCCCATCAGCGGCTGCGGTTCGCCGCCGAGGTGCGCGTCGGGGGCGGGCGGGGCCTCCGGATCGCCCTGCGCGTCCACCGCCTCCTGGCCGAAGCCCGCCAGGGCCACCGAGGCGAGCCCGCCCGGGTCGTCGGCGCCCTCGTACCCGTCCAGGTCCGTGATCGCCGCGAGCCGGGCGGCCGTGTCCATGAACGACGGGTCGAGCCGGTGCACGGCGCGGTAGAGCGGTAAGGCGGCGGCGCTGCGGCCGGTGCCCTCGTGGGCGCGCGCCAGCCAGTAGCGCAGCTCCTTGCGCTGCGGCTGCTCGCTGCGGCAGCGCATCAGCGCCGTGGCCAGCAGCGGCTCCGCCTGGGTGAACATCTCCAGCCTGACCCGGGCCATGCCGCCGAAGAGGCCCGCCTCGATGCCCAGGAGGGTGTCGTCGACGAGCGGTTCGGTGTGGCGTACCAGCTCGTCCCAGTCCTTGACCAGGTACGCGCGGCACGCGTGCAGGAACCGCACCTGCGTATCGGCGTTCACCGGCGGCAGCGCGGCGAGCGCCCGGTCGAGTTCCGGTACGTGCCGGCCGTCCAGCCAGTGCGAGGCGTGCGCGAGCAGCAGGTCCCGGCCGCTCTCCAGCACCGGTTGCACCCACCAGCCCAGCCAGTACCAGGAGTTGAGCGTACGGCGGTGGTGGGCGCGCTGCTCGCCGAAGCGGTCGCGGTGGCGGTACATCCGGAGCAGGGCCGTCGTGGTGTCGACGCGCAGCGCGTGCAGCCCCAGCCAGCCGTCGGCCATCCCGGGATCCAGCCGTACGGCGGTCCTGAACTCCTCCTCCGCCTGCGGATACGCGCCCATGGTGTACGCGTCCACGCCACGCACCCAGGCGAGGTCGGCCGGGGCGTGCGTGCCCTGCGTGCCGAAATCCATCAGGTCCCCCACAAACCGTGCACCCATGATGTCCCGCCGGGCGGGAGCCCGTCGGCAGCGTGCCGAACCACCTTGTCGCGGACGGGAATTGACCGCACCGAGATGCATCGTACCTGCGCAGGGGGTACGGGACTAAGGGTGCCGTGCGTCGGGAGGGCGCGGTGACCGACGGTGAGCGCGGGGTGCGGCGCGGGGGCCGGGAAGGGGTGAAAGGGGCAGAACGAAGCCCCCGATCACGGGGGAACAACCGGGGGCTTCGCGTCTGCGGCGGCTCCGAAAAGCCGCACATTAAGAACGTAAGACCTGTCCCACCCGTCGGTCAAGCGGAGTTGGAGACACGCCGGGCCGGATGCCGACTGCTCGGCAGGGAGACCGGAACTGATCACGTTGGGTGAGGGGCCGGTTCGGTTCCCGCTGTCGCGGGCGGCGCAGGAGACACCACGTACCCCTCCCGCACCTCCCGTACCAGCGCGTCGGCGAACGGCCACGAGGGATCCGCTGTGAAATGGCTGGTCTCCGCCATCGTCCAGCCGTCCCAGAACCCGGTCTGCGCCGGTCCGTCGCGCCGGCGCCCCCGGCGCCAGGACTCCTCGGCGCCCCGGTCCATCCACAGCAGCCGGGCGAGGTACGGCCGCAGGCCCCGCCGTCCGGCCCCGACCCCCTCGATCAGGACGACGGGGGCGGGCTCCAGGAGGAGGGGCGTACCGAAGCGGCGCAGGGTCCAGTCGTACGGCGCGTAGCGCGCGCTCGTCCCGCGCGCGAGGGGTTCGATCACCTGATCGAGCAGCCGGGGCAGCCACGCGAACAGCTCCTCGTGTGTCGCCAGGTCGTCGAGACGCAGGACGGGCGCGCCGCCGAGCGCGTCCGCCAGGCGGGTGGCGAAGGTGCTCTTCCCGGAGCCCGCGTGGCCGTCGACCGCCACCAGCCGTACGGGACCGCAGGAGGGCGGCAGGGCGCGCAGGGCTGCGGCCACATCCGTCAGATCGTCCATCCGCCCAGCCTACGAGGGGTGGGGGCGGTGGTCCGGCGCCCGGTGGTCCCGCAGGTCATGCCACTGGTCGAGACCAATATTGCTCGCGCCACGCGGGCCGAATCGCTGGCAGGAGGCCGCCGGGAGCCTGGATAGTTGACGACTGCCGGGCAGCCGCCCCTTCCCCCCTCTCGCCCTTCCCCCCTTTCTGCCTCGACCGGAGGTCCCCCCTGTGACCCGTCCCACCTCCCGCAGAACCGTACTGGCCGCCGTGTTCGCGTCCGCCGCGTCCGCCGCCGTGGTCTCCGCCGTCCCCGCGGCCGCCCTGTCCGCCCCCCGAACCGAGCCACTGGTGGACAACTCCTTCTGGACCTCGTACTCCGACTGGCGCGCGGGCGAGGCCCGGGGCACCCGCGCCGTGGCGGGCGCCCGGCCCTCCCTGGCGATCGGCTCCCCCACGGGCCGCACCGACTACGCCGATCCGCACACCGGGCTGACCACCGCCTGGGAGTACGGGACGTGGACCTCGCCGGTCCACCGTTCGGCCGTCCCCGCCACCGAACTCGTCGCCTCCTGGAACGCCACGACGCCGGCCGGTACCTGGATCCAGATCGAGCTGCGGGGCGACTACTCCGACAAGACCCGGACCCCGTGGTACGTCCTCGGCCGCTGGACCTCCGGTGACGGCCCCGACGACATCCGGCGTACCTCCGTCGACGACCAGACGGACGGGCGCAGCAGCATCTGGACCGACACGTTCGCCGTGGACGACGCGGCGAGCGGGCTGCGCCTGGCCTCGTACCAGCTGCGGCTCACCCTGTACCGCAAGCCGGGCACCCGGCTCACCCCGACCGTGCACCGGCTCGGCGCGATGGCGTCCGACATCCCCGACCGGTTCACCGTGCCGGCCTCCGCGCCCGGCCTGGCGCGGGAGCTGACCGTGCCGCGCTACTCGCAGAACACCCATGCCGGGCAGTACCCGGAGTACGACAACGGCGGCGAGGCCTGGTGCAGCCCCACCTCCTCGCAGATGATCATCGAGTACTGGGGGCGTAGGCCCACCACCGAGGATCTCGCCTGGGTCGACCCGTCCTACGCGGACCCGCAGGTCTGCCACGCGGCCCGGTACGCGTTCGACTACCAGTACGACGGGTGCGGAAACTGGCCCTTCAACGCCGCGTACGCCGCCACGTACCGGGACCTGAACTCGGCGGTCACCCGGCTCGGTTCGCTGACCGACGTGGAGAACCTGGTCCGCGCCGGCATCCCCGTCATCACGTCGCAGTCGTTCCTCCAGAAGGAGCTGACCGGGGCGGGTTACGGCACGGCGGGGCACCTGATGACCGTGATCGGCTTCACCGAGTCCGGGGACGTGATCGCCAACGACCCCGCCTCGCCCGACAACAACGCGGTACGGCGGGTGTACCGGCGGGCCGAGTGGGAGACCATCTGGCTGCGCACCAAGCGCTACAACGCGGCGGGGAACATCACCTCGGGGACCGGCGGCGTCTGTTACGTCTACTGGCCCGCCGACCCCAGCACCGCCCAGCGGCACGCCCTGCGCGCGGTGGGTCTGCTCTGACCGGAAGCCCGGACCGCTCTGATCGAACCGGTCTCCGGCCGCCACCGGTGTCTCTGCAATACTGCGGGCATTCTGAGGCAGCCGGAGACCAGGACGCGAACGTGAATCGTAGTCAGCAGCGGGGCGCGTCCGCCCGATCACAGGTGCGACGCTCCGAACTCATCGCCACCGGAAGGAAGTTGTTCGCCGACACCTCGTACGACGCGCTGTCGATGGACGACATCGCCTCGCACGCCGGGGTGGCCAAGGGGCTGATCTACTACTACTTCGAGAACAAGCGCGGCTACTACCTCGCGATCGTCGAGGACGCCGTCACCGAACTCGTCACGCTCGCCGCGGGCGGCGCCGAACTCCCGCGCACCCAGCGCGTGCAGCGGACCGTCGAGGCCTATCTGCGCTTCGCCCAGTACAACGAGGCGGCCTACCGCACCGTCATCAACGGCGGTGTGGGCTTCGACACCCAGGTGCAGTCCATCCGGGACGCCGTGCGTACGGGACTGGTCTCCACGGTCGCCGACGGCGCCTACGGACACCACGACATCCCGCCGATCGCCCGGCTCGCGCTGCTGGGCTGGCTGAGCAGTGTCGAGTGGCTCACGCTCGAATGGCTGGCGCACCGCGACACGCTGCCCCGGGAGATCCCGCGCGACCTGCTGGTGCGGATGCTGCGTCACACCCTCAACACGATCGAGGAGTTCGCGCCGGAATGCCCGGCGCCGCCACCCGACCTGGAGTGGCGGCCGTTCACGGGCCTCGACGACCGGCAGGCGGAGAGCCTGCTCGACTCGCCGGACGGTCCCGCGCCGGGCGGGCCGGATGCCCGCCCGCCCGGCGAGGAGTGAGAACCGTCCTGCCTAGTTGATCGCCTTGATCAGCTCACCGTTGGTGGTGTCGCCGCTCAGCTCCCAGAAGAACGTGCCGCCAAGACCCTGCTGGTTCTTGTAGGCCATCTTCCCGGCGATGGTGGCGGGGGTGTCGTAGCTCCACCAGTTGTTGCCGCAGAAGGCGTACGCGGTGCCACCGACCGTACCGTTGGCCGGGCAGCTGGTCTTGAGGACCTTGTAGTCCTCGATGCCCGCCTCGTACTTGCCGGCCGCCGCGCCCGTCGCGGACCCGCCCGGCGCCTTCTGGGTCACACCGGTCCAGCCGCGCCCGTAGAAGCCGATGCCGAGCAGCAGCTTCGAGGCCGGGACGCCGAGGCTCTTGAGCTTGGCGATGGCGGTGTCGGTGGTGAAGCCCTGGGTCGGGATGCCCGCGTAGTTCGTGAGCGGGGAGTGCGGGGCCGTGGGGCCCTGCGCCGCGAAGGCACCGAAGAAGTCGTACGTCATCGGGTTGTACCAGTCGAGGTACTGCGCGGCGCCCGCGTAGTCGGCGGCGTCGATCTTGCCGCCGGGGGTGCCGTCGGCCGTGATGGCGGCGGTGACCAGGTTCGGGGCCTTGAACTGCGTCCGCAGCGCGGAGGCGAGGTTCTTGAAGGCGGCGCGACCGCTCGTGTCACAGCTCAGACCGCAGGAGTTGGGGTACTCCCAGTCGATGTCGATGCCGTCGAAGACATCGGCCCAGCGCGGGTCCTCCACCAGGTCGTAGCAGGACTTCGCGAAGGCGGCCGGGTTCCGCGCGGCCTCGGTGAAGCCACCGGACCAGGACCAGCCGCCGAACGACCAGATGACCTTCAGGCCGGGGTGCTTCGCCTTGAGCTTGCGCAGCTGGTTGAAGTTGCCGCGCAGCGGCGCGTCCCAGGCGTCGGCCTTGCCGTCCACGCTCTGGTCGGCGGTGTACGCCTTCTCGTAGTCGGCGTACGAGTCGCCGATCACACACTTGCCGCCCGTGACGTTGCCGAAGGCGTAGTTGATGTGCGTGAGCTTGGCGGCGGAACCGGACGTCTCGATGTTCTTGACGTGGTAATTCCGGTCGTACACACCCCAGTTGGTGAAGTAGCCGACCACCTTGCTGCCGGCTGCGGCCGCTGCCGGCGCGGCGGCCCGCTGGGCCGCCTGCTGCGCGGCCGCCGGCGACGTCGGCGCACCCGCGGAGGCGCTGCCGGCCCCGGCGAGGAGGCTGACACCGAGAGCGGCGGTACACGCGGCGGCGACGAGCGCCCGGAGCCGGGCGCGAGGACGGTGAAGTGTGAGCACGAAGTCTCCTCGTGGGGGAGGACGTACGGGTGGGGGAATGGCCGGACGGGACGGAGCGGTGGAAGGACGGCCGGCCACGGTCCGGATGTGACATGAACACCGAACCCGTTCCGGGTGGACGTTAGAAGGACTAGACCACTGCGGTCAATGGTGCGGACCAACTCGGCCGCACCGTAAGGGGACGAACGGGACGGGCCGGGCGCCCGGGCACGCGCGGAGGCGCGCGGAGCGGGCGGATCCGCCCCGGTGACGGGGGGCCGCCGATCGGGCATACTCAACGCGCCACAACCGCTGGTCAGCCCCTTCCGCGATCCGGGAAGGCAGCATCGGTTGGGCAGTACGCGTCCGGGGGCACCCCGGACCTCAGCCGGCGGCGCCGCCCCACCCCGCGCGCGACCGCCGCAGTGTCCCGACAGGGAGGAGAGCGCCGCCATGCCCGACCGCGCCCCGCAGCCGGTGGAACGTCACCTGCCCACCGAAGAGTCCGAGGACCTTCTCGCGCTCGTACGCGACATCGCCCAGCGGGAGATCGTTCCCGCGGCGGCCGAGGAGGAGGAAGCGGGACACTTCCCGCGCCCGCTCTTCACCCTGCTCTCCGAGTCGGGCCTGCTCGGCCTGCCGTACGACTCCGCCCTCGGCGGCGGGGACCAGCCGTACGAGGTCTACCTCCAGGTCCTCGAAGAACTCGCCGCCGCCCGCCTCACCGTCGGCCTCGGCGTCAGCGTCCACTCCCTGGCCTCCTACGCGCTCGCCGGGTTCGGCAGCAAGGAGCAGCAGGCGGAACACCTCCCCGCGATGCTGGGCGGCGGTCTGCTGGGCGCCTACTGCCTCTCCGAGCCCGCCTCGGGCTCCGACGCCGCCTCGCTGCGGACGCGCGCGGTCAGGGACGGCGACGACTGGGTCATCACCGGCACCAAGGCCTGGATCACCCACGGCGGGATCGCGGACTTCTGCACGGTCCTGGCGAGGACGGGCGGCGACGGCGCGCGGGGCATCACCGCGTTCCTCGTGCCGGGCGACGCCCCCGGCCTGCACGCCGCCGTCCCGGAGAAGAAGATGGGCATGAAGGGCTCGCCCACCGCCCAACTCCACTTCGACGGCGTGCGGGTGGCGGACGACCGGCGCATCGGGGAGGAGGGGCAGGGCTTCGCGATCGCGCTCGCCTCGCTCGACTCGGGACGCCTCGGGATCGCCGCGTGCGCCGTCGGCCTCGCGCAGGCGGCCCTGGACGAGGCCGCGGCGTACGCGACGGGCAGGCGGCAGTTCGGCCGCCCCATCGCGGACTTCCAGGGACTGCGCTTCCTGCTCGCGGACATGGCGACACAGATCGAGGCGGGCCGGGCGCTCTACCTCGCCGCCGCGCGCCTGCGCGACGCCGGCCTGCCGTTCTCCCGGCAGGCCGCCATGGCGAAGCTGTTCTGCACGGACGCGGCCATGCGCGTCACCACCGACGCCGTACAGGTCCTCGGCGGCTACGGCTACACGACGGACTTCCCCGTCGAGCGCTATATGCGCGAGGCGAAGGTGCTCCAGATCGTGGAGGGCACCAACCAGATCCAGCGGATGGTGATCGCCCGTCAACTGCTGGGCCCGGAAAGCCGCTAGGGCGCGCCCTGGGCCGGGGCGCGGACCCGCACCATGCCGAACACGTCGTCATGGTGCGGGGGTTGGCTCACGTACGGTACGGCTCCGCGCTCACGCGGCGCGTGAGGCCTGACGCGCCGCCGGGAACGACTTGAACGGCCGCGAGCCCGGGCCGCCGACGTGCGAGAAGGGTTGCGTCCGCCAGTCGAGTCCCTGAGGAAGCGTCAGGAGCAGCGCGGTGTGCTGCTCCTGGGCCTCAGGCGACTCGTCGGCGGCCCCGGCCTCCGACGCCCGGCGTCCCGTACCCGCGCACACCGTGAGCACGAACGGGTTCCACGGAGACGGGCACAGCGCGTGCTCGGGCAGGACGTCCTCGTCCGCCAGGAGCGCGATCGGCCGGGCGCAGTCCGGGCAGACGACCCGGTACATCTCGAACGTGTCGTAGAGATCGGACTCGTCGAACTCATCGGAATCGTCCGCCTCGACAAGCTCGACGGATTCCGGTTCGCCGCGTCCTGCGCGCTTCAGGCTCTGCATGGAGACATTCCCCCTCGGGTGGGCCGACCAGGCACTTGTGGTCTCGACCACAGCAAGCAATTCCCTCCGTGCGCGTCCGGTAACCGTGAGGTCCCGATGGACCGCCCCACAGATCTGTGGCGTTCGTCACATGCCCGCCGCACGTGTCCGCGAGGCACGGGGAGGCCTTCCACAAGAGACCTCCGGCCGACTGTGCCGGAGGGGGCCCGGGGCAATAGGTTGATCCGTATGGAGGAGCTGGATCGTCAGATCGTGGAGTTGCTCGTCAAGGACGGCCGGATGAGCTACACCGACCTGGGCAAGGCCACCGGCCTGTCCACCTCGGCGGTGCATCAGCGGGTCCGCCGGCTGGAGCAGCGCGGTGTCATCCGCGGGTACGCGGCCGTGGTCGACCCCGAGGCCGTCGGCCTGCCGCTGACCGCCTTCATCTCCGTGAAACCCTTCGACCCCAGCGCCCCCGACGACATCGCGGACCGTCTGGCCTCGGTCCCCGAGATCGAGGCGTGCCACAGCGTCGCCGGGGACGAGAACTACATCCTCAAGGTCCGGGTCGCCACCCCGCTGGAGCTGGAGCACCTGCTGACCCGCATCCGCGGCCTGGCCGGCGTCTCCACCAGGACGACGGTGGTCCTCTCCACGCCGTACGAGGCCCGCCCACCGCGCATGTGAGCGCCTGCCGTGTCTCACAGGGATGTCGTACCGGGTCCCCGGCGGCGGGGCGCCCGGCCGGAAAAGGGACACTGGTCGGCATGACCGAGAGCGAAACCCGCACCGTGCTCCTGCGCGGCGGAGAAGTCCACAGCCCCGCCGACCCCTTCGCCACCGCCATGGTGGTCGAACGCGGCCATGTCGCCTGGGTGGGCTCGGAAGGGGCGGCCGACGCCTTCGCCACCGGGGTGGACGAGGTCGTCGACCTCGACGGCGCGCTGGTCACCCCCGCCTTCACCGACGCCCACGTCCACACCACCGCGACGGGTCTCGCGCTCACCGGCCTCGACCTGTCCGGCGCGCGGAGCCTGCGGGACGCGCTCGGGCGCGTACGGGCCCACGCCACCGCGCACCCCGGCGTACGGATCCTCCTCGGCCACGGCTGGGACTCCGCCCGCTGGCCCGAGCGGCGTGCACCGTCCCGCGCCGAACTGGACGAGGCGACGGGCGGGCGGCCCCTCTACCTGACCCGTATCGACGTGCACTCCGCCGTCGCGACCACCGCCCTGCTCGACCTGGTCCCCGGCGTCACCTCCCTCACCGGCTACGACCAGGAGGGCCCGTTGACGGCCGCGGCGCACCACGCCGTCCGGGCGGCCGCCCACGCCGCCGTCTCGCCCCACCAGCGCGCCGAGGCCCAGCGCGCGGCCCGGCACCACGCCGCCTCGCTCGGCATCGGGACCCTGCACGAATGCGCGGGACCCGACATCTCCGACGAGGACGACTTCACCGCGCTGCTGGCCCTGGCCGCCGGCGAACCGGGACCCCGGGTCCACGGCTACTGGGCCGAGGCGATCACGGACGGGAAGGGCGCCGCGCGCGTGCGCGACCTGGGCGCCGCCGGCGCGGCCGGTGACCTCTTCGTGGACGGCTCCCTCGGCTCCCACACGGCCCACCTGCGCGAGCCGTACGCCGACGCCCCCCACACCGGCACCGCCCACCTCGACGCGGCCGCCGTCGCGGCCCACGTCACGGCGTGCACCGAGGCCGGTCTCCAGGCCGGTTTCCACGCCATCGGGGACGCCGCCGTCGGTGCCGTCGTGGACGGCGTGCGCGCCGCCGCCGAGCGGCTGGGCCTGGCCCGCGTCAGGGCCGCCAGGCACCGCGTCGAACACGCCGAGATGCTCATCCCCGAGACGATCGCCGCCTTCGCCGAGCTGGGGCTCACCGCCTCCGTCCAGCCCGCCTTCGACGCGGCCTGGGGCGGCGAGGACGGCATGTACGCCGAACGGCTGGGCATCGAGCGGGCCCGGACACTGAATCCGTACGCGGCCCTGCTGCGCGCCGGCGTCCCGCTCGCCTTCGGGTCCGACAGCCCGGTCACCCCGCTCGACCCCTGGGGCACGGTCCGCGCGGCGGCCTTCCACCGCACGCCCGCACACCGGATCTCCGTCCGGGCCGCCTTCACCGCCCACACCCGGGGCGGCTGGCGGGTCCTCGGACGCGACGACGCCGGTACGCTCGTGCCGGGTGCCCCCGCCGACTACGCCGTCTGGCGCACCGGCGCCCTGGTCGTCCAGGCCCCGGACGACCGGGTGTCCCGCTGGTCCACCGATCCCCGCTCGGGCACCCCGGGACTGCCCGATCTCACGCCGGGCGGACCGCTGCCGGAATGCCTGCGGACCGTTGTCGCCGGACAAACGGTGTTTGTGGGACCGAAAGAGTGACGTACGGACATTTCGTACCGCCGACCGATGCTTCCCGGCCTCCGCCGCGACCTGCGGATCTTCCCCACTGACCTGCTGATTTGGGTCAACACCGCAGGTCAAACGACTGTTGACAGTAAGCAGTCACCGGCGGGTAGGTTCGGCCGAGTCCACCACAGGACGTCCGTCCGGCAACCTCCGCGCAGTCGTCGAACGCCGCTGGGCCACGGGGCGGTGTGCCGCACCGGCGCACCTCCACTGGGAGCCAGGTCCAGCACCCGCGTCTCGGGGGCGAGGGAAGTTTCGGCCGGCCGGCAGGTGCGACCCGGGCGGGGTCCCGGCGTTCAGTAGACAACGGCTTTCGGTCGACCCGCAGCCAGCGGGTCCCAGGTCGGCCCGAAGGACGCCGGGTCCCGATCCGTAGGTCCGCGATGCGGTGACCACCCACCCTCACGTGCTCGCTAAGGTGGTGCCTCGGCGTACGGCGCGATTGAGGGGCAGCAGTGAACGACGGTGGTCAGAGGCGGTACGGCCCGCTCGGTAAAGCCTTGGTGATCATCCCGACCTACAACGAGGCCGAGAACATCAAGCCGATCGTCTCCCGGGTCCGCGCGGCGGTGCCCGAGGCCGACATCCTGATCGCCGACGACAACAGCCCGGACGGCACCGGCAAGCTCGCGGACGAGCTCGCGGCCGAGGACGGCCAGGTCCGGGTCCTGCACCGCAAGGGCAAGGAAGGGCTGGGAGCGGCCTATCTGGCGGGCTTCCGATGGGGCATGGAGCACGGCTACGGCGTCCTGGTCGAGATGGACGCCGACGGCTCCCACCAGCCCGAGGAACTGCCCCGGCTGCTGACCGCGCTCAAGAGCGCGGACCTCGTCCTCGGCTCCCGCTGGATGCCGGGCGGGCGCATCGTCAACTGGCCCAAGAACCGGGAGTTCCTCTCCCGGGGCGCCAGCACCTACTCGCGGCTCCTGCTCGGTGTCCCCATCCGGGACGTCACCGGCGGCTTCCGCGCCTTCCGGGCCGAGACCCTGGAAGGACTCGGCCTCGCCGCCGTCTCCTCCCAGGGCTACTGCTTCCAGATCGACCTCGCACGGCGCGCGGTCGAGGCCGGATTCACGGTCGTGGAGGTGCCGATCACGTTCGTGGAGCGTGAGGTGGGCGACTCCAAGATGAGCAAGGACATCGTCGTGGAAGCGCTCTGGAAGGTCACCGCCTGGGGCGTCGAGTCCCGGGCGAACCGCTTCCTCGGCCGCAAGCCCTCCTGAGCTGCCTGAGGTCGTCGGCCCGGCTCTTCCGCCCGGCCCCGCCCGGCCCTTCCTCCCGGCTCTTTTGATTGCTCCCATACGCCGGACCGACCCCCGCCCAGGCACACTGGAACCATGACGACCGGACATCCTGGGCCTCCTCGGACCCCGCCCACGCGCTCCCGTGCCCGCACGCTGATCCCGCTGGGCCTCGCTCTGTGGGTGGTGCTGGAGATCTGGCTGCTGATCTTCGTCGCCGGGGTCTCCGGCGGCCTCACGATCCTCGCCCTGCTCATCGGCGGGGCCGTGGTCGGCGCGGTGGTCATCAAGAGCGCCGGCCGGCGGGCCTTCGCCAACCTGACCGCGACCCTCCAGCGCCAGCAGCAGGCGCAGCAGGCCGCCGGTCCGCAGGCCGTGGCGCCGCCGGAGGGGCACGGGTCCACCGGCAACGGGTTCCTGATGCTGGGCGGCCTGCTGATCATGATCCCCGGGCTGATCACGGACGTCCTGGGCCTGCTCCTGCTCATCCCGTTCGTACGGAAGGCCCTGGGCCGGTACGCGGAGCGGTCGCTGGAGCGCCGGATGAGCGCCGTGGCGGCGCCCGGCAGCCTGGGCGACGCCTTCCAGCAGGCCCGGATGCGGCAGCCGGACGGCAAGGTCGTCCAGGGCGAGGTCATCCGGCACGACGAGCCGCCGCGCCCGCCGGAGGACAACGGCCCCCGGCCGCCGCTCTCGAAGTAGCGAGGCCGACAGGGTCCACAGGACAGACTCCACAGAACAGCCGATGGGCCCGGCACACGGTGTGTGTCGGGCCCATCGGCTGTTCTGTGGCTCTACTGCGTTATGCGCTCTTATGACTTTTGTGCGGTGGTTACATGCTCGCGGTCAGGCCGACTTCCGGCTGTCCCGCGGGTGCACGGCGATGTTCATGGCGCCGGAGCGCAGGACTGCCAGCCGTTCGGCCAGCACCTCCTCCAACTCCTCGCGTGTGCGCCGCTCCATGAGCATGTCCCAGTGCGTACGCGCAGGCTTGCCCTTCTTCTCCTCGGGGCCATCTCCGTCGACCAGGAGTGCCTGGGCGCCACACGCCTTGCACTCCCACTCCGGCGGGATGTCCGCCTCCACCGAGAACGGCATCTCGAATCGATGTCCGTTCTCGCATGCGTACTCCACCGCCTGGCGCGGGGCCAGATCGATGCCGCGGTCCGTCTCGTAGCTGGTAACCACGAGTCGCGTGCCGCGGAGAGCTCGCTCACTCATGAATCGTGCCTCCCGGGCTTGTCGCCCACAGGACAGGTGTCGCTGTCGTCGTCATCCGGTCAACGTCCGGTCCGCGGTAAAGATTCCCGTGCCGGGTCTTGCGTCGCCCGTCGTGCCGCCCCTTGTTGTACCCACCAGTGACCGCTTTGTCACCTCTGACAGAAGATGTCACCCGGCGAATTCATTTCTCCACTACGCAGGAACGGTCCGCCCGGCAGGCCAAACGCGTACACTACCGCCCTTTGACTTCAACGTCTAAATCCGTGCCGGTACGGGGTTTCCCGCGGCGGCGATCGCCCGCCCCACCGGCACCCTCGCCAGCAGGACGGACCCCACGACGAAGAACACCACCAGGGAGATGATCGCATCCCGGTAACTCCCCGTGAGCTGGTACGCGAGCCCGAACACCAGGGGTCCCAGCCAGCTCAGCCCCCGGTCGCTCATCTCGTACGCGGAGAAGTACTCGGCCTCCTTGCCGCGCGGCACCAGGTGGGAGAAGAGCGAGCGGGACAGCGCCTGGCTGCCGCCCAGCACCAGTCCGATCGCCGCCGCCAGTGCGTAGAACGCCACCGGCGTCCCGGCCGGCAGGAAATAGCCTGCCCCGAGGATCAGCGTCCACACCGCCAGGGAGGCGAGGACGGTCCGCTTGGCACCGTACGACCTGGCCAGCCTGCCCATGCCGAGCGCGCCCGCCACGGCCAGGATCTGCACCAGCAGCACGGCCGTGATCAGCGTCGTCTGGTCCAGGTCCAGTTCCTCGGAGCCGTAGACCGAGGCCTGTGAGATCACCGTCTGGATGCCGTCGTTGTAGACCAGATAGGCGAGCAGGAACGACAGGGTCAGCGGATGGCGGCGCATGTCCCGCAGGGTGTTCCTCAGCTGCCGCCAGCCGGTGCCGACCGACCCCTCGCCGTGCGCCGGCACCGCGCGGTCCCGTAGCCGGCGCAGCGGGACGAGCGTGAAGGCGCCCCACCAGACGCCGGCCGAGGCGAGGCAGATCCGTACCGCCGTCGACTCGGAGACGCCGAACGTGTCGTGGCCCGTGTACAGGACGAGGTTCAGCACCAGCACCAGGGCGCCCGAGGTGTAGCCGAACGCCCACCCCCGGGAGGAGACGGCGTCGCGCTCCTCGGGCCCGGCTATCTGGGGCAGGAACGCGTTGTAGAGCACCATCGAGACGGACAGCGAGGCGTTCGCCACGATCAGCAGCAGCGCGCCCAGCAGATAGCGGTCGCCGTCCAGGAAGAACATGCCGGCCGTGGCGGTCGCGCCCAGGTACGCGGAGGCCGCCAGCAGCGGCTTCTTGCGTCCCGTACGGTCGGCCGCCGCGCCCGCCAGCGGCATCACGAGCACCGCCACCACGACCGACACGGAGACGGAGTAGGCGAAGACCGACCCCGCGCGCAGGGGGATGCCCAGCGGGTGCACGAACCCCTCCGCGTCGGCGGCGGCCTTGGCCACCGAGGTGAGGTACGGGCCGAGGAAGACGGTGAGGACGCTCGTGGAGTAGACGGAGCAGGCGAAGTCGTAGAAGTACCAGCCTCGTTGCTCGCGCCTGCGGTCGCGCACCCCGTCCGGCCCGCCCGGGCCGTCCGGCTCTTCGGTACGGTCCACGGTCTCGGCGGTCACCCGCGCCCCCTCGATCAGTTCCCGGCGTTGAGTGCCCGGCGTTCCCTGTGCGGCGTCCGGTGTCCGGCGTTCAGTGCCAGGCTCCCCGCGCGGTGAACACCGTGCGCAGCGTTTCCAGTTGATCGGTCATGATGCCATCCACGCCGAGGTCCAGCAGGGCCTCCATGCGATCCGCCTCGTTGACGGTCCAGACGTGCACGTGAAGACCCCGCGCGTGGGCCGTCCGTACAAAACGCTCGTCCACCACCGGGATGCCGCTCTGCGCCTGGGGCACCTGCGCCGACACCGCCCCCGCCCGGACAGGGAAGGGGACCCCGTACGAGCGAAGTCGCAGGCCCAGCACGCCCCGTACGCCGTACGAGGTGGCCAGGCGGGGGCCCGCGAGCCGCGCCGCCGCCGCCACCCGGCGCTCGGAGAAGGACCCCACGCAGACCCGGTCCCAACTGCCCGTCCTGCGGATCAGGTCGACCAGCGGGACGAGCGCGGGGGCGGCCTTGATGTCCACGTTCCAGCGGGCGTCCGGGAATTCGTCCAGCAGGTCGGCGAAGAGGGGCAGCGGCTCCTTGCCCGCCACCCGCGCCTGCCGTACCTCCTCCCAGGGGAGGTCGGCGATCCGGCCGTGCCCGTCCGTCACGCGGTCGAGGGTCGTGTCGTGGAAGGCGACCAGACGGCCGTCGGCGGTGGTGTGGACATCGGTCTCGAAGTAGCGGTAGCCGAGGGAGTCCGCGCGGCGGAAGGCGGCGGCGGTGTTCTCCAGGCCCTCGGCCGCGCCGCCGCGGTGCGCGAAGGGGATCGGGCCCGGGTGGTCCAGGTACGGATGGCGTGGGTGGGTCACGGCCGCAGTATGGCCTGCTCCGGTGACCCGGCGGCGACGACGGGGCTGCTTGCGGGCGCCGCCGGGACGGCGAAGACACGAAGGAAGAGCTGCGCGAGCGGGCCTATGGCCAGGGCGTACGCCACCGTGCCGATCCCGACCGAGCCGCCGAGGGCGAAGCCCGTGGCCACCACGGCGATCTCGATGGAGGTACGGACGAGCCGGATCGAGCGGCCGGTCACCCGGTTCAGCCCGGTCATCAGACCGTCGCGCGGGCCGGGGCCGAAGCGGGCCGCGATGTACAGGCCGGTGGCGACCCCGTTGAGGACGATGCCCGCGACCAGCAGGGTGATCCTGGCGGGCGCGCCGTGGGCGTCGGGGACGAGGGCGAGGGTGGCGTCCATGGCGATGCCGACCACGAAGACGTTGGAGACCGTGCCGGGCCCCGGGCGCTGGCGGAGGGGTATCCACAGCAGCAGGACGGTGGCGCCCACGATGATCGAGACGACGCCCATGGACAGGCCGGTGCGCTCGGACAGTCCTTGGTGAAGCACTCCCCACGGCTCCAGACCCAGCCCGCCGCGCACCAGCAGCGCCGCGCTCGCCCCGTACAGCGCGAGTCCGGTGGAGAGCTGGAACAGCCGACGGCTGAGATGGACGCCCCGGAGGCCGGCGGTGGTGGACATGAAGGGGTCTCCTGATGCGATGGTGGACTGGTACGCATCACTCTGTGGCTGGCTCCTCCTCGCCAACCATGGCCAATCCGGTGAAGGTGGACTGACTTCTATGGCGCAGTGGACCTCTGCTGTCGGCGCGGCGCAGCTCGCCCGGCAGCTCAAGGCGCAGCACGACCGGCCCGCGGGGCCGAACAGCCGCCGGCCGCCGGCGTACCGGGCGCTCGCGGAGGGGGTCCGGCTGCTCGTGCTGGAAGGCCGGGTGCCGGTCGCGGCACGGCTGCCCGCCGAGCGGGAGCTGGCCGTCGCGCTGTCGGTGAGCCGTACGACGGTGGCCGCCGCGTACGAGGCGCTGCGCGCCGAGGGCTTCCTGGAGTCCCGCAGGGGCGCGGGCAGCTGGACGGCGGTCCCGGCGGGCAGTCCGCTGCCGGCGCGCGGGCTGGAACCGCTGCCGCCCGAGGCACTGGGCTCGATGATCGACCTGGGTACGGCCGCGCTGCCCGCGCCGGAGCCCTGGCTCACCCGGGGCGTCCAGGGGGCTCTGGAGGAGCTGCCGAGGTACGCGCACACGCACGGCCGCTATCCGGCGGGGCTGCTGGCGCTGCGGCAGACGGTCGCGGACCGCTACACGGCCCGTGGCATCCCGACCATGCCCGAACAGATCATGATCACCACGGGCGCGATGGGCGCGATCGACGCGATCTGCCAGCTCTTCGCGGGCCAGGGGGAGCGGATCGCGGTGGAGTCGCCGTCGTACGCGAACATCCTCCAGCTGATGCGGCAGGCGGGCGCCCGGCTGGTGCCGGTCGCGATGGCGGAGGGGCTGGCCGGCTGGGACCTGCCGCGCTGGCGTCAGGTGATGCGGGACGCGGCGCCCCGGATCGCGTACGTCGTGGCCGACTTCCACAACCCGACCGGGGCGCTGGCCGACGACGACCAGCGGCGCCAGCTGGTCGACGCGGCGCGTTCGGCGGGGACGGTGCTCGTCGTGGACGAGACCATGGTCGAGCTGCCGCTGGACGACGGCCTGGAGATGCCGAGGCCGGTCTGCGCGTTCGACCCGGCGGGCAGCACGGTCCTGACGGTGGGCTCGGCGAGCAAGGCGTTCTGGGCGGGGCTCAGCATCGGGTGGGTGCGGGCGGCGCCGGAGGTCATCCGGTCGCTGGTGTCGGCGAGGGCGTACGCGGACCTCGGCACGCCGGTGCTGGAACAGCTCGCCGTGAACTGGCTGATGCGCAGCGGCGAGTGGGAGGACGCGGTCGCCTTCCGGCAAGGGCAGGCGCGGGGGAACCGGGACGCGATGGTGGCGGCGGTACGGGAGCAGCTGCCGGACTGGGAGTTCGCGGTGCCCCGCGGCGGCCTGACCCTGTGGGCGAGGACGGGCGGCCTGTCGGGCTCGCGCCTGGCGGAGGTGGGCGAACGGGTGGGCGTACGGGTCCCCTCGGGCCCCCGCTTCGGCGTCGACGGCGCCTTCGAGGGCTACGTACGCCTCCCGTTCACGGTGGGAGGCCCGGTGGCGGCCGAGGCGGCGACACGCCTGGCGACGGCGGCGCGCCTGGTACGAGGCGGCGCGGGCACGGGCACGGACACCCCGAAGTCCTTCGTGGCGTAACGCGCTGCCGCGCGTGGGTCCGCCGTTCCTCGCGGGCCGGACATGACGACCGGGTGCGGGGCACATCAAGCCCGTCCGGCGTTTGAGGACACCGCCCACCGGGCGGCACCCGGTCATCATGTCCGGCCCGATCAAGCCCGTCCGGCGTTTGAGGACGAACGGTCACCGGGCCGCACCCGGTCGTGCAGCCTCAGCCCTCGACCGGCACCCCCGTAGCGACCGGCCCCGCAGAGGCCACCCGCTCCACCGCCCGCTCAGGAACAGGCCCCCCAGCCGGAGGCGTCACCGCGTCGGGCAGCAGCTCCAGCACCGCCCGCCGGTGCCCCTCGCTCGTCGCGTCGTCGTAGGGATCGGGCGTCGCCGGCACCTGGAGCCTCAGCACCGGCCCCGTACCGAGGCGTGCGTACCCCCGCCCCGGCGGCACGTCCGGCGTGGGCGTCGTGTGCGGCGGAGCCCCGAGCACCCCCTCCACCTGCGCCGCCGCCACCGGCCCCAGGACGACCCGGGCGCGCGTGTGCGACCGTACGGCGTCGCCCAGCGCGTCCAGGCAGTCGAGCTGCTCCGCGACGACCACCGTCACCCCCGCGGCCCGCCCGTGGCGGAGCGGGATCTGGAGGTGCTCCTGCGGATCGGGCCGCCCGCCCGCCGCAGCCAGCTGCCCGAACACGCTCGGCCGGTCCACGAAGATCCACAGCGGGCACTTCACGTCGTCGGGCGTGGGATGCCCGGACTGCCGTGCGCGATTCGCCGCGATCAGCCGCCGTTCCGTCTCGTGCGAGGCCCATTCGAGGCTGGACAGCGCGCCGGACAGGGAGGACTCCACCGACAGCACCCCCCGGCGCCCCGAGAGAAACGCGAATTCGCCCGTGGCACTGCCCTCCACGATCAGCACGTCGCCGTGCTGGAGGGCCTGGAGCGCGAGCGAGCGCAGCAGGCTCGTGGCGCCGCTGCCCGGCTGGCCGGCCACCAGCAGGTGCGGCTCCGTGGAGCGCGGACCCGTACGCCACACGACCGGCGGGGCATCGTGGGTCTCGTCGCCCGCCAGGACCGGCACGGTGCGCTGCACCGCGTCGTCGTCGGTGAAGCCGAGCACCGTCTCACCGGGGACGGTGACAAAACGCTGCGCGGCGATGGCGGTGGGGAGGGCGGCGAGGACGGTCAGCACCAGCTGGTTGCCCTCCTCGTCCCAGTCGAAGAGGTACTCGCGCCCGCGCCCCGACTTGGCGTGCAGGAGCTGCTCGATCCTGGCGCGGGCGGCCGGCTCACCGTCGGTGAAGTACGGGGGGTACTTCATCCGCAGCCTGGTGAGCCGTCCGTCACCGTCGAACGTGTACTCGTCGAACGCCGACTCCCACTCCCCGCCGTGGGAGAAGAGCGGACTGGGGTCCTCCGGCACGGAGAAGTAGGGCACCAGCGCCTCGTAGAGGGACCGGAGCCGCTCCGTCTCCGCCTCGTCGGGCCCCGTCCGCTTCGGCGTACGGTCCCGTCCCTTCCAGGCGGCCGCGGCCATCACCGAGATGAGGGCCAGCAGCGGCCCGTACGGGACGAGCGCGACCACCAGGCCGCAGGCCGCCACCAGGAACAGCGCGGGACCGCGCCGCTCCTTGGGGGTGCCGGCCCACTTCTGGCGCCCGGTGGCGGCCAGCACCCGCAGACCACGGGTGATCGTGATCAGCGGATGGAGAACATCCGTGGCGCCGTCGGCGGCCGTGCGGGCCATCTCGCGGCTGCGAGCGAGCTGGGCACTGCCGCTGCTCAGAATGCGGGGGAGCGGTCGCCGGGCCACGTCTGTCTCCTGGGGGGATGCGGGAAGGGAGGGAGGCGGGGGTCAGAACTTGATCCCGCCCAGCAGACCGGCGAGGGAGGCGCCGCCGGCCGTGATGCTCGGAGCGATGGCGGTGCCCGCGAGGTAGAAACCGAAGAGGGCGCTCACAAACGCATGCGACGCCTTGAGTCCGTCCTTCCTGAAGAAGAGGAAGACGATGATTCCGAGCAGCACGACACCTGAGATGGACAGGATCATGAGGATTCTCCTGGTTGAGGGGACAGTCACCATGAGTTCTTCCAGGATCACCGAAAGTATCTATGCGACAAAAGGTGTAAATGGGTGAAATATTTGGTATTTCACCTCACTGGCCCACATCGGGGCCCCGCCCGGGTGGCGGACCGCCCGACCTTGCCGCTGAGCAGTACTCTTTCGTTCACCCGGACGGCTGCGTACGCCGTCCGCACCAGGTCAACGGCGTGAAAGGCGGTTCACCGATGAGCGAGGCCCACGATCCGGCGGTGGTGGAGCTGGCGACGAGGATCTTCGAGCACGCCCGGCGGGGTGAGGGCGACGCCCTCGCCGCGTTCGTGGACGCCGGAGTGTCACCGAACCTCTCCAACGACCGGGGCGACTCCCTCGTCATGCTCGCCGCCTATCACGGACACGCCCCCGCCGTGGAGTTCCTGCTCGCGCGTGGCGCGGACCCGGACCGGGCCAACGACCGTGGCCAGACCCCGCTCGCCGGCGCGGTCTTCAAGGGCGAGGACGCGGTGATCCGCGCCCTGCTGGCCGGCGGCGCCGATCCGGCGGGCGGCACCCCCTCCGCCGTGGATACCGCGCGGATGTTCGGGAAGGCGGACCTCCTGGAGCTCTTCGGAGCACAGTGAGGCGGGAGGGTCCCGCCGTGTGAGGCGGGAGCGTCCCCAGGACGGGCGCGGGAACGGGCGGGAGGCGAAATGTGGTCGCGGAGGCGAAATGGCTGGGTCATCATGACGTCGAGCCCGTACGGGTCCCCGACGAGAGGCAGAGGAAGATGGTCCACACCAAGCGACAGACGACGGTCGGCCGAACTTGTTGCCGCGCGGCCTAGGTATCCATACCCCCCGGTTGCGTCGACAGCTTGAGTGAGGCTTTCCCCATGTTCGATCCAGTCATAGCGCCGAGCGGCACGCTGCTCGGCCTGTTGCAGAGGGGCCGCGGCGACGGCACGCTGCACGCGCTCGCCGCGCCCCGCGCGGAAGCGCTCGCCGCCCTCAACCACTGCGTGCTGACCGACCCGCGCCACGACTGGCAGGTCGAGAACCGCTCGCTGTACTACGCACGCCTCTACCTGGATCTCCACGGCGGTCTTGACGCCATCGACCACCATCTCTTCCGGGCAGAGGACCACTTCGACACCGAGGAGTCCAGAACCGGGCTCTCCCTCGCCGTACTGGGGCACCTCGCCTCGTACGGCAGGCGCGACGCCCTGGACCTCCTCAGGCGCTACGCCGCGACCGGCTCCAACTGGGCCTGGGCCCTGGACGAGCTGGCGCTGCGCGACGACGACACGGGCCTGCGCTCCCTCGCGCTGCCCGTGCTCGCCCGCTTCCCGGCGACCCCGGAGGGCGAGGCCGAACTGGCCTCGGCCGTGCGGGACGCCTTCGAACCCCGCCCCTGGCGGCTCTGGGCCGATGATCCCCGCGCGGCGGTCGGCGGCCGGATCAAGGCCGCGGGAGAACAGGGCTCGTTCGACCGCTGGCAGCGCCAGATGCGGCCGAGCGGTCCCCGGCCGGGCTGGAGCGTCCAGGCCGTCTTCGACTGGGCGCAACAGGCGCTCGACCGGGGCACGCCCCTCCATGTGCCCGCCGCGCGCTGCCTCACGGCGGTCGCGGGGCCCGACGACCGGCAGGCGATCGTCGAGGCCGCGCGCAACGGACCCGACGCGGCCCGGTGCGCCTCGCTCCACTACCTCGCCGAGATCCGCGACCCGGTGGTCCTCGACCTGATCGAGGCCGCCGCGTCGAGTACGGACCGCACGGTCGCGGAGGCCTCCGTCGCCGCGTTCGAGCGGATGTGCGGCGAGGACGCCGTCGACCGGGCCCGGGGCTGGGTCCACCGGCCCGACGCCCTCGGCGCCTCCGCCGCGGGGGTGCTCGCCGGCCGGGGCGGCACGCAGGACACCCAGCTCGTCCTCGGCGCGCTGCGCGAGACCGTACGGTCGGAGGGGCCCGACGCGCCCCTGCTGTGGACCCTCGTCGACGGGGCGGGACGCCTCGGGATCGTCTGCGCCGCTCCCGTCCTGCGGCACGTCTACCGCGAGACCGCCTCCTCCCAGCTGCGCGGACGCGCGGCGAGGGCGCTGGCCGCCACCGACCCCTCGTACGCCACCGGATTCGCCGTCGAATGCCTGTGGGACTGCGAGGAGACCACCAGGGAGGTCGCCGCGCTGCACGCGGAGACCGCCGACGTACGGGTGGCGGAGCGGCTGCGGAGGCTGGCCGCGGATCCGGCCGAGGAGGCCGAGGTGCAGACCGCCGTACGGAGCAGGATCGGCCCCGACGCCGCCGCTCTGTGACCACCGGACGCTCATGACCTCGCGATGACCTCAGGGGCGTGGGCGTCCGGCGGAGCGCCGGGGCGGTGCCCCCGGTCGGGGCGCGCGTGACTCTGTGTGCGTTCCATGTGCGTTTCCGTACGACGTCCGAGGCCGCGGCGCCCTCCGGGACACCCCGGAGTCCAATGCTCATGGGGCGTTCGTCGGGCGGAAAGATCCACGTTGGCAGGGACACGTCCGGCAGGACGACAACACGAGCATGCGTGTCGTCATTGTCACCGAGTCCTTCCCGCCCGACGTCAACGGCGTGGCCCACTGCGCCCTCCAGACCGCCCGGCACCTCGCCGCGCGCGGTCATGACCCGCTCGTCATCGCCCCGGCCGTCGCCGGCGACGACGAGATCGACTCACCGTGCCCCGTGGTACGCGTGCCCTCACTCCCGCTCCCCGGCTACCCGCAGGTCCGGGTGGCACTCCCCAGCCGGCGGGTGGCCGCGACGATCGCCGCGCACCGCGCCGACCTGGTCCACCTCGCGGGCCCCTTCGTCCTCGGCGTGCGCGGCATGTCGGCCGCCACCCGGCTCGGGGTCCCCGCCGTCGCCGTCTACCAGACCGACCTCGCCGGGTACGCCAGGACGTACGTCGGCGCCGGCGAGGCGGCCGCCTGGCGGCGCATCCGCGCCGTCCACACCGCCGCCGACCGCACCCTCGCGCCCTCCAGCGCCGCCGTCAGCGATCTTGCCGCCCACGGCATCCCCCGGGTCAGCCTCTGGCCGCGCGGAGTGGACACCGTACGGTTCCGGCCGGAGCTGCGCGACGAGGCGCTGCGGCGGCGGTTCGCGCCGAACGGTGAGCTGATCGTCGGTTACGTCGGCCGGCTGGCGCCCGAGAAGCACGTGGAACTCCTCGCGGGCGTCTGCGCGCTCCCGGGAGTCCGGGTGGTGATCGTCGGGGACGGACCCAGCGAGGCGTCCCTGCGGGGCGCGCTGCCCGGCGCGCTCTTCCTGGGCCGTACCACCGGCGACGAACTGGCCAGGACCTTCGCGTCCTTCGACGTCTTCGCGCACACCGGTCCCTACGAAACCTTCTGCCAGACCGTGCAGGAGGCCATGGCCAGCGGGGTGCCGGTGATCGCGCCCGCGGCGGGCGGACCGCTCGACCTCGTCGACCACGGCCGTACGGGAACGCTCGTGACGCCCCTCGACGCCGACGCCATGACCCGGGCCGTGGAAGACCTCGCCCACGCGCCCGTCCTGCGCGCCTCCTACGGACACGTGGCCCGGGCCACCGTCGAGGGGCGCACCTGGGCGGTGGTCGGGGACCAGTTGATCGACCACTACGCGGACGTGCTGGGCGCCCGCACGGCGGTGGTCGCGTGAACGCGGCGGGTTCGTCCTTCCCCTCCGCCTCTGCCTCTGTAGGAGGCGGCCTGCGGATCGTACGGCTGGCCAACTTCGTCACCCCGGCCTCCGGCGGCCTGCGCACCGCGCTCCAGGAGCTGGGCAGCGGCTACCTGGCGGCCGGGCACGAACCGGTGCTGATCGTGCCGGGCGAGCGGGAGACCGACGAGCACACCGCGCAGGGACGGGTGATCACCCTGCCGGGCCCGGTGCTGCCCGGCACCGGCGGCTACCGCGTCCTGACCGCGCGGCGGCGGCTGCGGGAGGTGCTCGAACAGATCCGTCCCGACCGGCTGGAGGTGTCCGACAGGACCACCCTGCGCTGGACCGGCGAGTGGGCGCGCCGCCACCGCGTGCCGTCCGTGATGGTCTCCCACGAGACCGCCGACGGGGTGCTGCGGACCTGGGGCGTGCCCGGGGCGGCGGCCGGGCGGACGGCCGACCGGATCAACCTGCGCAGCGCGTGGGCGTACTCCCGGATCGTCTGCACCACGGAGTGGTCGGAGCGCGAGTTCCTGCGCATCGGCGCGCGGAACGTGGTGCGGGCGCCGCTGGGGGTGGACCTGGCGCGGTGCCGGCCGGAGCGGCGCGACCCGGCGCTGCGGGAGCGGTACGCGCGCGGGGCGGACGTTCTGCTGCTCCTCGGCTCCCGGCTGTCGGTGGAGAAGCGGCCCGGCACGGCGCTGGACGCGCTGGCGGAGCTGCGGGCGCGGGGCGTGCGGGTGGTGCTGGTCGTGGCGGGCGAGGGCCCGCTGCGGGCCGGACTGGTCCGCAGGGCGCAGGCGCAGCGGCTGCCCGCCCTCTTCCTGGGCCACGTACGGGACCGGGCCGCCATGGCGGATCTCCAGGCGGCGGCGGACATCTGCCTGGCGCCGGGGCCCGCCGAGACGTTCGGGCTCTCGGCCCTGGAGGCGCTGGCCTGCGGCACACCGGTGGTCGCCAGCGCGTCGTCGGCGCTGCCCGAGGTCATCGGCGACGCGGGCAGGTCGGCGGCGGACACGGGCGCGGCCTTCGCCGACGCCGTACAGGCACTGCTGACCCGCCCGGAGCCGGAGCGCCGCACGGCGGCGAGGACAAGGGCGGAACTGTTCGGCTGGGACCGCTCGGTGGCCGCATTCCTGGCGGCCCACGACGCCGAGCCACTGCGCCCGGCCGAACGGCTGCCCGATCCGGTGTCCATCGCGCCCCCACTCCACCACCCGGACGGGGCGCCACGGTGAGCGGGCCGGGGAGACCCGCGACGCGGGAGGCACCGGGCGAGCCGACGTGCACGCGGCCGGCGGTACGCGACGACACGGCGCCCGCCGGTGCGCCCGCCGCCCCCACGAAGCCGCCACTGCGGCCCGCCAGGGCGGGCATCTCCCCCACGCCGAGGGGCCCGGGAGCCACCCGCACGGGCACACGGACGGTCCCTGGGGCCGCTGCGGACCAGCTTCCGGCCGCCGGCCCGACGGCGGTGCCCGCCACGGAGCCGTCTCCGGCCGGCGGACCGGCCATGGTGCCGACGTCGGAGTCCGTCGCGCCTCCGCGTGCGCGGGGTCTGGTGGCCGCTGCTCTCGCGGGCCCGCGACCGGTTTTCGGGGCCGTAACCGACCCGTCGCCAGTCCGTCGGACCGCGCCGCGAGCCGTCGCCGAGCCGTCTCGGCCCGGTCGGACACCGGTGGGGCCGGTGGCCGCCCCGTCGCCGGTCAGCCGGACCGCGCCGGGGGCCGGTGCCGAGGCGTCTCGCGTCAGCCGGACGGCAGTGGGGGGCGTTGCCGAGGCGGCCTCGGTCGGTTGGGCCGTACCAGGGGCCGTTGCCCAGCCGCTCACCGGCAGCCGGGCCGCGTCCCGCGAACCGGCCGGGGTCGGGGTGCCGGAGCCCGAGGTGGTCGCTTCGCCGCGCGGGATTCGGTTCGCCGCGCTCGGGGATTCTCTGACCGCCGGGGTCGGTGACCCCGTGGACGGGGGCTGGCGGGGGTGGGCCGCGCTGCTCGGTGGCGGGTTGGGCGGTGACGCCGAGTTTCGTAACTTCGCCGTCAGTGGCGCGCTCACCCGCGACGTCGAGGAGGACCAGCTGCCCGCCGTCCTCGACTTCGCCCCCGACCTCGCCTCCGTCGTCGTCGGCGTCAACGACACCCTGCGCTGCGCCTTCGACATCCAGGACCTCGCCCGCCGCCTCGACCGCGTCTGCCGCGACCTCGCCGCACGCGGCACCCTCCTGCTGACCGCCTGCCTCCCCGACCCCGGCACCATGCTCGGCCTGCCCGCGCCGCTCGCCCGCCCGCTCGCCCGGCGCCAGCGTGCCGTCAACGCCGTCGTGCACGCCCTGTCCGAGCGCCACGGCGCGGTCCACCTCCACATGGCGGACGCCGCCTGGGTCGCCGACCGGACCCTCTGGAGCGCCGACCGGCTGCACCCGGGCGAGCGCGGTCACCGGATGACCGCCGCCCGCTTCCACGACCTGCTCGCCGCCCGCGGCCTCGCCCCGGGCCCGGCCCCCTCTCTGGAGGCGGACCGGCCGCCCCCGACCCGTACGGCCGCACTGGCCTGGCTCGCCACCGCGGGCACCGGCTGGGTCGTACGGCGGTGCCAGGACCTCCTGCCCGAACTGCTGCGCCTCGCCGGTGACGAGGTACAACACTGGGCCAGAGGCACCACCGCCCGCCTCGACCTCCACGCCGAACACGCGCTCTCCGGCGCGCTCGCCGCGCTCGGTGCCCGGTCAGCCGGGCCATCTCTTGCGAGAATGGGGGAATGACCGGTACCGGACGCTGGGAATTCTGGATCGACCGGGGCGGCACCTTCACCGACGTGGTGGGCAGGCGCCCCGACGGCCGGCTCGTCACCCGCAAACTCCTCTCCCACCAGCCGGAACGCCACCAGGACGCGGCCGTCGCCGGCATCCGGCTCCTCCTCGGCCTCGCCCCCGGTGAACCCGTCCCGGCCGAGCGGGTCCGCATCGTGAAGATGGGCACGACCGTCGCCACCAACGCCCTGCTGGAACGCCGCGGCGAGCCCACCGTCCTCGTGATCACCGAAGGCTTCCGCGACGCCCTCCGGATCGCGTACCAGAACCGCCCCCGGCTCTTCGACCGCCGGATCGTCCTGCCCGAGGCGGTGTACGAGCGGGTCGTGGAGGTCCCGGAACGGATCGACGCGCACGGCGCCACCGTCCGGCCGCTCGACCTGGACCCCGTCACCGATGCCCTGCGCGCCGCCCACGACGACGGCTTCCGCAGCGCCGCCGTGGTCCTCGTGCACGGCTACCGCCACCCCGCCCACGAGACCGCCGTCGCCGACGCCGCCCGCGCCGTGGGCTTCACCCAGGTCAGCTGCTCCCACGAGGTCAGCCCCCTGATCAAGCTGGTCCCGCGCGGGGACACCACCGTCGTGGACGCCTACCTCTCCCCGATCCTGCGCCGGTACGTCGAGGAGATCGCCGCTGAACTGCGCGGCATCCGGCTCATGTTCATGCAGTCCAACGGCGGACTGCGCGAAGCCGCCCACTTCCGGGGCAAGGACGCCGTGCTGTCGGGACCGGCCGGCGGTGTCGTCGGCATGGTCCGTACGTCGGAACAGGCCGGCTTCGACCGCGTCATCGGCTTCGACATGGGCGGCACTTCCACCGATGTCTCCCACTACGCGGGCGAGTTCGAGCGCGAACTGGGCACCCAGGTCGCCGGCGTCCGGATGCGCGCCCCCATGATGAACATCCACACCGTCGCCGCGGGCGGCGGATCCGTCCTGCGCTTCGACGGACAGCGCTACCGCGTCGGTCCCGACTCGGCGGGCGCCGTGCCGGGCCCCGCCTGCTACCGGCGCGGCGGGCCGCTCACCGTCACCGACGCCCACGTGATGCTCGGCCGTATCCAACCGGCGCATTTCCCGGCCGTGTTCGGCCCCGGCGGCGACCTGCCGCTGGACGCCGAGGTGGTACGGACCCGCTTCGCGGAACTGGCCAGGGACGTGACCAAGGCCACCGGTGCCCACCGCTCGCCGGAGCAAGTCGCCGCCGGTTACCTGGAGATCGCCGTCCTCAACATGGCGAACGCCGTCAAGAAGATCTCCGTACAGCGCGGACACGACATCACCCGCTACGCCCTCACCGGTTTCGGCGGCGCGGGCGGCCAGCACGCGTGCGCGGTCGCCGACGCCCTGGGCATCGACACCGTGATCGTGCCTCCGCTCGCCGGGGTCCTGTCCGCGTACGGCATCGGCCTCGCCGACGCCACCGCCATGCGCGAGCAGTCCGTCGAGGCCGAGTTGACCGGACCGGCGCTGCGCCGCGTGCGCGAGGTGTGTGACGGCCTGGCCGCCCGGGCCCGCGCCGATCTGCGCGCCGATTCCGTACCGGACGACGCGATCACCACCCACGCGCGTGTGCTCCTGCGGTACGCCGGTACGGACGCGAGCCTGCCCGTCGCCCTGGACACCGTCCCGGCGATGGCGGAGGCCTTCGTCGCCGAGCACCGCTCGCGCTACGCCTTCACGATGGACAAGCCGCTGGTCGTGGAGGCGGTCTCGGTCGAAGCGGTCGGGGCGGCGGGCGGGGAGCGTCCGCGCGGGCCGGCGGGGAGGGCTCCCACCGATGCCGGGGCGGAGCCCGAACCGTATGCCCTGACCGGCATGTTCGTGGACGGCCAGGTCCGCGGCACCCCGCTCCACCGGCGCGCCGACCTCCGTACGGGCGCCACCGTCACCGGCCCCGCCGTGATCACCGAGCCTGACGCCACCACGATCGTCGAGCCCGGGTGGCAGGCGGGGGCGGCGGAGTCGGGGCATCTGCTGCTGACCCGTGTACGGCCCCGGCCCACGCGCGTCGCGGTCGGCACGGACGTCGACCCGGTGCTGCTGGAGGTCTTCAACAACCTCTTCATGGCCATCGCCGAACAGATGGGCGTGCGCCTGGAGAACACCGCCCACTCGGTCAACATCAAGGAGCGGCTGGACTTCTCCTGCGCGCTCTTCGACGCCGAGGGCAATTTGATCGCCAACGCCCCCCACATCCCGGTCCATTTGGGGTCGATGGGCGAATCCATCAAGGAGGTGCTGCGGCGCAACGCGGGCGAGCTGCGCCCTGGTGACGTATACGCCATCAACGATCCGTACCACGGCGGCACCCATCTGCCGGACGTGACGGTCGTGACCCCCGTCTTCGGCGAGCGGGGCGGGGAGCTCCGGTTCCTGGTGGCCTCCCGGGGCCACCACGCCGAGATCGGCGGCATCACCCCCGGCTCCATGCCTGCCTTCAGCACCGACATCCACGAGGAGGGCGTGCTGTTCGACAACTGGCTGCTCGTCAGGGACGGCCGGCTGCGGGAGGAGGAGACGCGAGACCTGCTCACCGGCGCCCGGCATCCGTCCCGCGACCCGGACACCAACCTCGCCGACCTGCGCGCCCAGATCGCGGCGAATGAGAAGGGCATCGCCGAACTCCACGCCATGGTGGGGGAGTTCGGACTCGACGTGGTGCGGGCGTACATGGGACACGTACGGCGCAACGCCGAGGAGTCCGTGCGGCGCATCGTCGCCGGCCTCCACGACGGTTCGTACCGCTACGAGACCGACTCCGGCGCCGTGATCGAGGTCGCCCTGCGGGTCGACCGGGCGGCCCGCAGCGCGGTCGTGGACTTCGCCGGCACGTCGCCGCAGCAGCCCGGCAACTTCAACGCGCCCCGGTCCGTGGTGATGGCGGCCGTGCTGTACGTCTTCCGGACGCTCGTGGCCGACGACATCCCGCTCAACAGCGGCTGCCTGGTGCCCCTGGAGGTGCGCGTACCGGACGGGTCGATGCTCGCGCCCGCCTACCCGGCGGCGACCGTCGCGGGCAACGTGGAGATCTCCCAGGCCGTCACGGGCGCGCTGTACGCGGCGCTCGGGGTCCAGGCGGAGGGCTCGGGCACCATGAACAACCTCACCTTCGGCAACGACCGGGTGCAGTACTACGAGACCGTGGCCAGCGGCTCGGGCGCGGGCGACGGCTTCGACGGCGCCGACGCCGTACAGACCCACATGACCAACTCCCGCCTCACCGATCCCGAGGTGCTGGAGTGGCGCTATCCGGTACGGGTGGACAGCTTCGCCGTCCGGGAGGGCAGCGGGGGCGCGGGACGGTGGCGGGGCGGCGACGGAGTCGTACGGCGCATCCGCTTCCTGGAGCCGATGACGGTGACCCTCCTCACCGGACACCGCAGGACGGCGCCGTACGGGATGGCAGGTGGCGGTCCCGGCGCGCTCGGCGACAACTCCCTTGAGCGCGCGAACGGTTCGGTCACCCCGCTGAAAGGGGTCGACTCGGTGGAGACAGGACCGGACGACGTCCTGGTGCTGCGGACACCGGGCGGCGGTGGGTACGGGACGGCGGACAGGGCCTGAGATCAGCCGGTACGGGGGGTGGGCCGGCCGGTACGGGGCGTGGGTCGGCCGACCGGGACGAAGCGGATCGGCGTACCGGGGACCGCCTGCGCGGCCGCCGCGAGGTCCGCCTCCCGTACCACCGCGACCACCGGATAGCCCCCGGTGGTCGGATGGTCGGCGAGGAAGACCAACGGCAGTCCGTCCGGCGGCACTTGGACCGCGCCGAGCACCATGCCCTCGCTGGGCAGTTCACCGGTCGCCGCACGCTCCAGCGCCGGCCCCTCCGTGCGCAGGCCGATGCGGTTGCTGGCGGAGGACACCCGGTAGACGGCGGAGGCGAGCGTCCGCAGGGCCGCGTCCGTGAACCAGCCGTCGCGCGGCCCCAGCCGTACCCGCAACACCAGTTCGGCGGGCGGCGCCTGCGCCGGTACGGCGTCGGCCGGGGCCGCCGGACCCCGTCGGGGACCCAGCGCCAGGACCGTACCGTCGCGCAGGACTGCCGGTCCGAGGCCCGACAGGAGGTCGGTGGACCGGCTGCCCAGTACGGGCTCCACCGCGACCCCGCCGCCGAACGCCAGATAGCTCCGGACCCCGGACACCGCGGGCCCCACTTCGAGCACCGTCCCCGCTGGGACCCGTACGGACTGCCCCCACGCCACCGGGCGGCCGTCCACGGTCACCCCGCACGGCGCGCCCGTCACAGCCACCTCGACCGTGCAACGCGGCCGGACCGCACAGCCGTTGAGGGTTGTCTCCAGCGCCGCCGTGCCCTCCGGATTGCCCACCAGCCGGTTGCCCAGCCGCAGCGCGGGCGGATCCAGCGCCCCGGAGCGGGGCACACCCAGGTGCGCGTGGCCGTGCCGCCCGAGATCCTGGACGCTGGTCAGCGCCCCGGCCCGTACGACGGCCAACGCCCGGTCCGTCACGGGCTCTTGCCCCCGTGTCCGTCGTCCTCCACCGCCGCGAAACGCACGCGTGTTCCCGGGGAGAGGAGGGCGGCGGGCTCGCGCGTCGCGTCCCACAGCACGCTGTCCGTCGTCCCGATCAGCTGCCAACCACCGGGCGAGGAGCGAGGGTAGACCCCGGTGTACGGTCCCGCGAGACCGACCGAGCCCGCCGGGACAGCCGTCCGGGGCGTGGCCCTGCGCGGGACGGCGTACCGCTCACCGAGCCCGGTGAGATAGCCGAAGCCGGGCGCGAACCCGCAGAAGGCGACCCGGAATTCGGCCGCCGTGTGGATCCGTACCACCTCCTGCTCCGAAACCCCCCAGAGCGCCGCGACCTCCGCGAGATCGGGGCCGTCGTAGCGGACCGGCAGGGTGACCGTGTCCGACTCCCGGGAGTCGGGAGGGGACAGCTCCCAGGTGCGCAGCCCGGCCGCGAAACCGGCCGGGTCGTCCAGTCCGTCGAGCAGCACCGTGCGCGCGGCCGGCACGATCTCCCGTACGGCCGGGAGGGTCCCGGCGGCGCGCCGGCGCAGCAACTCGGCGTGGAAGGCCGCTGTTTCCTCGCCGCCGGCCAGCTCCACGAGCAGCGCCCGGTCGCCGACGGGCAGGGCCGTACCGCGATAGGCCCGCGCGGTCGCACTCCTCCTCATACGGGCGGTCGCACTCATACGAAGGCCTCCACCCGGACCCCCGCCGCCTCCAGCTGGCTCCGCACGCGCCGGGCCAGACCGACGGCGCCGGGCGTGTCCCCGTGCAGGCACAGCGAGCGCGCCCGGACGTTGACAGACTGCCCGCACCGCGAGGTCACCACCCCGAACCGGGCCATGGACACGGACCGTTCGACCACGGCCGCCGCGTCGGTGACCACCGCGCCCTCCTGGCCACGGGGCACCAGCGTGCCCTCCGGTGTGTACGCGCGGTCCGCGAACGCCTCGGTGACAGCGGGCAGTCCGGCCTTCTCCGCCAGGTCGTGCAGCCGCGACCCCGGCAGGCCGAGCAACGGCAGCCGCTCGCCGGTGAGTTTGACGCCCTCCACGACTGCCTCCGCCTGTTCCGCGTCGTGCACCACCCGGTTGTAGAGCGCGCCGTGCGGCTTCACATACGCGACCCGCGCGCCGGCCGCCTTCGCGAAGACCTCCAACGCGCCGATCTGATAAGCGATTTCGGCGGCCAGTTCGTCCGGCGGCACGTCCATCGACCGCCGTCCGAACCCCGCCAGGTCCCGGTAGGAGACCTGGGCGCCGATCCGTACCCCCCGCTCGACGGCCCACGCGCAGACCCGCCGCATGGTGGCCGCGTCCCCGGCGTGGAAGCCGCAGGCCACGTTGGCGCTGGTGACGACGGAGAGCAGTTCCTCGTCGTCGGTCAGCCGCCAGCGGCCGAAGCCCTCGCCCAGGTCGGCGTTGAGATCGATGGACGCCCAGGTCATGGAGTCACCTTCCGGTCGTAACAGTCCTGCGATTCACAGCAGTTCGCGCCCACGGGTCTCCGGGAGGCCGAGCAGCGCGAGTACGGCGAGACCGTAACCGACGGCCCCGAAGACCAGGGCGCCGCCGACACCCCAGCCGGTGGCCAGGAAACCGACGAGGGTGGGGAAGAACGCGCCGACCGCGCGCCCGGTGTTGTACGTGAAGCCCTGGCCGGTACCGCGCACGGCGGTCGGATACAGCTCGCTGAGGAAGGAGCCGAAGCCGCTGAAGATGGCCGACATGCAGAAGCCGAGCGGGAATCCGAGGACGAGCAGCAGGCCGTCCGCCGATCCGGGGATGTTGACGTACACCAGGATGGCGAGCGCGGACAGGACGGCGAAGATCGCGATGTTCTTCTTCCTGCCCAGCCGGTCGGTGAGGTAACCGCCCGTCAGATAGCCGAGGAAGGCCCCGGAGATCAGGAACGTGAGATACCCGCCGGTGCCGACGACGCTGAGTCCGCGCTCGGTCTTGAGGTACGTGGGCACCCAGGTGGCGAGCGTGTAGTAACCGCCTTGTACGCCTGCGGACATGAGGGTCGCGAAGAGTGTCGTGCGGAGCAGGCCCGTACGGAAGATCGTGGCGAAGCTGCCCTTCTCCGGACTCTCGCGCCGCTGTCGGGCGGCCTCCGGGGCGTCCTCGACGTTGCGCCGTACGTAGATGATCAGCAGCGCCGGCAGCGCGCCTGTCCAGAACATCACCCGCCAGGCGGTGTCCGCGTCGAGGAACTGGAACACGAGCGTGTAGACGAGCACGGCGAGCGCCCAGCCGGCCGCCCAGGCGCTCTGGACGGCGCCGAGGGTACGGCCCCGGTGCTTGCCGCTCGCGTACTCCGCGACCAGGATCGCGCCGACGGCCCACTCGCCGCCGAAACCGAGGCCCTGGAAGGCACGGAAGAGCAGCAGGGTCTCGTAGTCGGGTGCGAAGCCGCACAGGACGGTGAAGACCGCGTACGTCCCCACGGTGATCATCAGGGCCCTCACCCGGCCGATGCGGTCGGCCAGAATGCCCGCGAGGGCTCCGCCGACGGCCGAGACGACGAGGGTCACGGTGGTGAGGAGGCCGGTCTGGCCGCTGTCGAGCCCGAAATAGGCGGCGATCGCGACCATGCTGAGCGGCAGGGTGAAGAAGTCGTAGGAATCCAGGCCGTATCCGCCGAACGCGCCGCCGAACGCGCGGCGCCCCGACGTCGAGGACATCTACCGCACCCGCCGGCTGGTCGAATGCGCGGTCGTGCGCGGGCTCGGCGAGCCGCCGTACGCCCTGAGCGGGCTGGAGGCGGCCGTCGGTACGGGCGAACAGGCGGCCGGGGACGGGATCTGGACCGGTGTAGCGACGGCCAACATCCACTTCCACCGCGAACTGGTCGCCCTGGCCGGCAGCGCGCGCACCGACGAACTGATGCGCGGGGTCCTGGCCGAACTGCGGCTCGCCTTCCACGTCGTGGACGATCCGCAACGGCTGCACCAGCCGTATCTGGTCCGCAACCGCGTGCTGCTGGAGTCGCTCGGGTCGGGGGACAGGGAGCGGACGGAGCGGCTGCTGGCCGCGTATCTGGACGATTCGCGCGAGCAGCTGGTGGAGGTGTACGCGCGCCGGGTGGCGCAGCCGTAGCCGGGGTCTCGGCGAAGATGAGCACACGACCCGACACGGACCGGCCACCGCACGGGTCGCTTCTGCGCCGTTTCGACCGTTGTCAGTCCGAGGATCTAATCTGTGCAACGTGACTTCGCCTGCCTCGCCGGAATTCGTTCCGCCCCAGCTCAGCGCGGGGCCGCGGCCCGCACAGGGCCCGGCCGCCGACGAAGGGCTGGCGCGGCGGCTGCGCGCGCTCGCGTGCACGGCGCCCCTGCACGATCTGGACACGCGTAAGGCCAACCTCGCGGGGGAGTACTCGATATACGCGATGGCCGAGGTCGCGCTCTCCGCGATCGATCTGGTCACGCTGAACATGGACTTCGACACCGGCGCCGACCACGAGCAGATCGTGGCGAGGCTGCTGCCGCGCGTCGCCGCGCAGGCCCCGCGCCGCCCGGCCGCCGAGCACGAGCGGGTCGCCCGGTGGGTGCTGGAGAACCTGATCAACGTCGGCAGCGTGGACCGCGGCTTCCGGGCGGTGTACGGGACGTTCGGCACCGACGGCGTCTACACCCGCAGGGACTACGACTTCAAGCTCATCGAGGAAGTCCCCGGGCACGGCGGGAGCGTCTACCTCCGTACGACGGACGAAGCGGTCAACGTGCTGGTGGGCGCCCTGGACACGGACGTCACCAGCGCGCAGATCGCCGCCGAGGTCAAGCTGGAGGTCCTGATCAACCGCGGCCGGCTCGCGGACGCGCAACTCGCCGCCGAGCAGGCGAGGTACCGCACGGTGCAGTACGCGGAGACGCTGCGGCGGACGCTGGAGGCGACGCGGCGCAACGTCCGCGCGGTCGACTGGCTGAACGCCGTGCCGGACATGATCGACGAAGCGCTCGACCATGTCGCCGACCGGTACCGCCACGAGAACGCGATCCTCACGAACATCCGCAAGGCCCGCGACGAGGCCGAGACGGGCAACGACCCCAAGACGGCCGAGCACAAGCGGCGCGCCGCCGAGCTGGTCGACATCGTCAAGGACTGCATCCGCCGGCACACCCAGCTCCAGTCCCGGCTGCTGGAGGCCGGACCGCTGTTCCGGGCGGAGCAGGACCGCCAGGCGTTCGCGGGCCCGTCGGGGCGGACGGGCCTCGATCTCTACGGCCAGCTGGTCGCCCCGCTGCTGCCGTTGCCGGTGGAGCGGGCGACGCGCGTGACGGACGCGTTCTTCGCCCGGGGCACCGGACTGCGCACGCCGGTGTCCGTCCGGGTCGGCGACCTGATCGACCTCCTGCTGACGCCCCCGGTCGAGCGCGACCACCTCGGCGCGGAGATGCCGGAGCCCGACCTCATCGCGACGCCGGACGACAGCCGGTTCAGCGAGGAGCAGCTGGCGAGCGCGATGGAACTGCTCACGCTGGAACCCGACGCCCCCCGCCGCCTCTCGGGCCTCCTCGCCGAGGCCCGCCTCCGCGACCCCGAACTGCCCTACCTGGTCATCCTCCTGGCCATCCACGCGGCCAGCCCACCCGTGGGCACGGCCTACCGCCAGGGCGAGGAGCGCCTCCTGTTCGCCGTGGACGACGGCACCCCCCTCCACGACCAGGAGTTCGGCGGCGCCGACCTGATAGTGGGCACGGCACTCCTGGACGCGGCAGGCATGACGGCGTCCCGCACGGAGGCGGCGTGAACGCCACGACACCGCGTCCGGCGGACCCGCTTCGGGCCGCTTACCGTCCGGCGGACGTGCTTCCGCCGGTACGGCTTGTGGCCGCCGCGTGGCCGGCGCGGGCCCGGGTGCGCCCCGGTGAGCGCACTCCTCGCCGCGGTGGAATGCCGACGTGGCCCCGCCGGGCGAGGGACGGGGCGGATCGGAGCCGTACAAGAAAGAAGGCAGTAGGAGCGGCAGGACCGGGGCCCCGATCCCCATGGCGCGGTGGCCGTGCCTGGCCGGGGCGCCGGGTCGTTCTCGTCACAGCCACCCCCCACCGCAAGGAGCAGTCCCCGTGAGCGACCACCACGCCGAGCACTCCGGCGCGTGGGGCGAGCCCGCCGTCGTGGAGACGGCCGAGCGCGCCGTCCCGGCGGCGAGCGGCGCGGTCACCCCCGCCGACGCGGCCGACGCCGCCCGGCTCGTCTCCTTCGGCCTCCAGCCCAAGCTGCTCCCCGCCCGCGACGCGGAATACACCGAACTGCTGCGCCGCTACCGCGAGGACACCGCCTTCGCCCGGATCGCCGACGCCGTCGCCACCGGCTTCGGCCTCGTCGTCCTGGAGGTCTCCCCCCGCGCCGGCATGGCCGTCACCGCCGCCGAGGACTCCGTCTTCGCCGTCCGGATGGGCGACTACGCGCGCCGCGCCGCCACCGACTCGGCCGACCGCTTCCTGCACGGCCTCGCCCATCTGGCCGTCGCCGCCATGTCGTTCCCCCGGCCCGAGGACCTCGCCGACGACGGCTACATCGGCCGGATCACGGTCAACGGGGTCGACGGGTTCGTCCGCCAGGCCTGCCGGCGACTGGAGGAGCGCGCCGAGGAGGACGGCGAGAACACCGACCCGTCCACGGACGCCCCCGGCCTCGAAGTCGCCTGGCGGATCTACTCACGGCGCAGCGCCACCGGCGCCACGAAGGACGCGCGGCGGCTCGCCGGTTCCACCACCGGCATCGTCGGCAAGGCCGTCGCCTTCCTCACCGAGTCCGGCTTCCTCCAGCGCACCGGCGACGACGCCGGAGGCGCGTACCGGACCACCGCCCGCTACCAGCTCCAGGTACGGGACATGGCCGGCCACGCCGCCATGACGGAGCTGCTGGAGCTGGGCATCGTCCCGGTCACCGACGGCTCCGCCACCCTGCTGCCGCCACGCGACGGCGACGACCTCGACCTGGTCGCCGACGCGGGACTGCCCTTCCACTCCTGATCGGCGCCTCGCCGGCCCGTCACCCGCCCCCCGTCACCCGCCCCCCGTCACCCGCCCCCCACACCCGCACCGTTCACCAGACGAGAGTCCGCCGCCATGTACGAGCTGTCCCGGGTCCGCCTCTACTCCATCGGCCCCGCCGGTGCGCGCTACGCCGACACCGTGCTCGACCTGCGCGGAGTGGGCGCGCCCGTGCCGCACCCCGCCCCCGCGCAGGCGGAGTTCTTCGAGGAGGAACCCGTCGGGCCGCCGCGCCGGCCCGCCCCCGCCGGCGTGCTCTTCCTGGAGAACGGCGGCGGCAAGTCCGTCCTGCTCAAGCTGATCTTCTCGGTGATGCTGCCGGGACACCGCAACACACTCGGCGGCGCCAGCTCCGGCGTTCTGCGCAAGTTCCTCCTCGCCGACGACTGCGGCCATGTCGCCCTGGAGTGGCAGCACGTCCTCACCGGCGAACTCGTCGTGGTCGGCAAGGCCAGTGAGTGGCGCGGGCGCCAGGTGTCCAACGACCCGCGGAAGTTCACCGAGGGCTGGTACTCCTTCCGGCCCGGCCCCGGGCTCAGCCTCGACTCCCTGCCCGTCGCCGAGGCCACCTCCGTCCGGCCGCCCTCCGAGGGCGCCTCGGGCGCGCGCGGCCGGCGCCGCACGATGAAGGGCTTCCGGGACGCGCTCACCGAGGCCGGCAAGTTCTACCCCCACCTCGACGTCCACTGGGAAGAGATCCACGACCGCTGGAACGAACACCTCGGGGACCTCGGCCTCGACCCCGAACTGTTCCGCTACCAGCGGGAGATGAACGCCGACGAGGGCGAGGCCGCCGGCCTCTTCGCCGTCAAGAAGGACTCCGACTTCACCGACCTCCTGCTGCGCGCCGTCACCGACACCCGCGACACGGACGGCCTCGCCGACCTGGTCGGCGGCTTCGGCAACAAGCTGGGCCGCCGCGCCGAGCTGACCGCGGAGCGCGACTTCACCGCGGGATCGGTCGATCTGCTCGGCCGTATCGTCGAGACCACCGGGACCCGCGCGCGGGCCCGTGACATCCATGCGGCCGCCGAGCGCCGGGCCCGTACGCTCGTACGGCGGATCGCCGCCCGCGCGGCCGAGGAGCGCGGCCGGGCCGCCGAGCTGGCCCAGCGGGTCACCGCCGCCGCGCACACCGTGACCGGGGCCGAGCAGGCGCGGGGCCGCAGCGCGCTCATCGCCGCCGAACTGGCCTACCGGCACGCCTCCCTGGCCCTCGCCGTCGCCGAGAAGCGCGCCGCCGCGCAGCGCCGTGAACTCACCGAGGCCCGTACGCTCCACTCCGCCTGGCAGGCCGCCGAGGCCGTCCTGCGGCACCGCGCCGCCGCCGACCGCGCGGCCCGCGTCGCCGTCGCGATCCGCGAGGCCGAGCGGGACGCGGCCCCCGCGCTGGCCGCGCGCGCCACGGCGGCGGGTGATCTCGTCCGCGCGCTGCACGCCGCCGCCGAGGACGGCGAACGGCTCGCGAACGAGGAGGAGGAGCGCTCCGCCGTCCTCCAGGAGACCGGCGAGGCCGCCCACCGCGACGCGACCTCCGCCGCGACCGAGGCGCAGCGCGCCCGCAGCGAGATCGGCCATCTGCGGCAGCGACTGGGCGAGGTGGAGCAGGAGACGACCGAGGCGGTACGGGCCGGCTGGCTCGACAACTCCGCACCGGACGCGGACCCGGCGCGCGCGGCGCTCGCCGCGACGGACGCCGAGAAGGCGGCGGTGGCGGCCTGGGACGGCGCCCGCGAGGCGGCCCGTACGGCCGCGGAGCGCGCCAGGGAGGCGGCGGCGGAGGAGTCCCGCGCCGAACTGACGGCGGCCCGCGCCGCCGACGCGGCCTTGGCCGCCGAGCACGCGTACGACGCGGAGCACCGCGCGGCCGAGTCCCTCGCCCAGGACGAACGCCTGGCGGAACTGCTCAGCCTCCCCCCGACCCCCCAACCCGGAGTCCCGGCGCCCCGCACGGCCCAGCCCCCACCCCGCACGAGCGCCGCCACCCATGAACGCGCGTCCCGTGCCACAAGGGTCACCGCGAAGGTCCCGCTGGGGGAGCCCACCCAAGAGAGGGCACAAGGCAGGGCCGTTCCTCCGGGCGTTGGTGCCACTTCATCGATCCCGGGCGGAGCCCGGGACGGTTCGTCGGGCACGGCGCCCGCCGGGGACGCCCGCACGGGCAGGGAACCGTTCGGTGCCTCCGGCGAGGCCGTTTCGCCGGGCCGGGGCGGTGCTTCGGCGGTGCCCGGCGGGGACGGCTCGGCGGGTACGCCGACGAGCGAGAGCGACCGGTCGGGCGACCGCCTGAACAGGGCCTCGGGCGAGCCCGGCCCAGCGGCCCAGGACCGCTCTTCGACGACGGCCGGGGAAGCCCGGGGCGGTTCGTCGGGTACGGCGTCCGCCGCGGACGCCTGGTCGGGTGACCGGCCGTTCGGGGCCTCTGGCGTTGCCGGTCCGGAAGGTCAGGGCCGCACTTCGGCCGCGCCCGGCGCAGGCTCGGGTGGTTCGCCGGGTACGGGGCCCGGTCCGAGCCACTGGTCCGGCGGCGGAGCGGGCAGTGCCCCCGGCGGCGCCGGACATGCGGGCCAGGGCCATCCCGCAACGAACTCCGCCGCAGGCCGCGGCGGTTCCGGTGAGAACGGGGCGGCGTCCGGTCCCGCCGGGGCGGCCTTGGACCGAGGCCCGCTCAGCGGCCAGGAGGGCGACCCGGGTGGCACCGCCACCGGCTCGCGCGACGTCCGTCGGACCGACGAGGTGACCGCTGGCGCCGCCGGCGCGTCCGGTACGGCGTCCGGCGGCCGACGTCGTGAGGGTCACGACGACCTCATGGGCGCTCCCGCGGCCATGTCCGCCGGCGCCGACGCGTCCAGCGCCACGGCTCCGGTCAGCGCCGGTGACCCCCAAGGCCCCTCGGCCGACGCAGACGACCCCGCCGGCCACGACGGCGGTCACCCGGCCCCCGCCCACCGCAGGCGTTCCGCCCCCCGACGCGCGTCCGACGCGCCCCTCACCCCCGCCGAGTTGGACCGGTTCGCCGACGAACTGCGCGAGCTGCTCGACCAGGGCATCGCCGCCGCCGAGCGGCAGCTGTTCGATCTGCGGACCGTCGCCGCCGACGACTCCCGGATCCTCGGCGCGCTCGGTGACGGCGGGTTGCTGCCGCCCGGGCCCGACGTGCTGGCCACCGTCGAGTACCTGGGCGAGCACGGCATCCCCGCCCTCCCCGGCTGGCGTTACCTCGCCCAGGCCGTCGACCCCGGCGACCACGCCGCCGTCCTCGCCGCCCGGCCCGAGCTGGTCGACGGCGTCGTGATCACCGACCCCGCCTCGCACGCCCGCGCCCGCGACGTCCTCGCCGGTGCCGCCCTGCTGCCCCGCTCCGCCGTCGCCGTCGGGACGGCCGCCGCGCTGCTCGCGCCCGTCCCCGGCCCCGGCGCGGCCGGCCTGGACGAGGGCGGCGTGTTCCTCGTACCGCCGAACCCCGCCATGCACGACGAACACGCCGCCGACGAAGAGCGCCAGGCCCTCCGCGCCCGTGCCACCGTCCGCGACGAGGACATCAAGCAGCTCGCCGCACGCCTGGCCGGCGACCGATCCCTGGCCGCCCGCCTCGGCTCCTGGCGCGCCGACTGCCCGCCCGGCATGCTCACCGAACTCGCCGAGGCGGCCGAGACCGCCCGGCGGACCGCCGTGACGGCCGAGGCCGCGCTCGCCGAAGCCCGTACGGTACGGGCCGAGGCGGACGAGGCCGCCGCCGACACCGCCCGCGTCCGCGAGGAACGGCAGGAGACCGCCCAGCGCGCCCGCCGCGTCGCCGACGCCCTCGCCGGCCTCGCCTTCCGCCTCCGCGAACGCGCCGCCTGGCAGGCGAAACTCCGCGAACTGGCCGACGACGCCGCCGAGTCCGAGGCCAGGGCCGCCGCCTGTCTGGAACGGGCCCGCGCCTCGGACGAGGACCGCAGAGCCGCCCAGCGCGCCGCCGACGACGCCCGCCGCACCGCCCGCGCCCTGCGCGCCGAACGCGCCGAGATCGCCGGCGCGCCCGAAACCCTCCCGGAGCCGGCCCCCGACGCCCCCCGCATCGCCCTGCCCGCCCTGCGCGAGGCCTACCGCGCCGCCTCCCAGCTGTACGAGAAGGTCGGCGTCGGCGCCGACCTCCGCGCCGAACAGTCCCGCGCCGAGAGCGACGAGAGCGCCGCCGTGACCGAGTTGGACCGGCTCAGCAACAAGGTCCGCACCCGCGCCGCCCAACTCCTCGAATCCACCGACGGTGCCGACGGCCCGTCCCGCCAGGCCGCCGCCGCCCGCGCCGAATCACTCGTCCAGATGCTGGAGACCCGCGCCACCACCGCCAGCGAGCAACTCGGCCGCCTGCGCGGCGAGGCCGAACGCCTCGCCCCGGCCGACGGCGAGGGCGACGGCGGCGCGCACACCGAACTGCCCGAGGACCTCGTCCCCGCCGACGTCGAGCAGGCGCAGAGCATGCTCCGTACGGCCACCACCGAACGGGCCCTGCGCACCGACGCGCTGGACACCGCCCGCGCCGCCCACGGCGAGCTGCTCCACTCCCACCGCGCGGCCGAGGACGCGGCGGGCGGCTTCGACGAGACGAGCGCCCTCCTGCGCGACCTGCTGCGCGGCGCGGTCGCCGACGACACCGCCGCCGACGAGACGGCCGAGCCTCCGGAGCCGTACCCCGGCGGCCTGGAGGACGCCAGGCAGGCCGCCGCCGAGGCCCGCCGGTCCCTGCGCGGATGCGCCCAGGACCTCTCCACGGCGGACGCCGCCCTGCGGGAGACCTGCGACGTGCTCGTACGGCACGCCAACTCCACCCGCTACGAGCAGGTCCGGACCCCGGCCCGCCAGCAGATCAGGGAGCTGCCCGCGTCCGCCCTGCCGGAACACGCCGAACGCTGGGCGGCGGCCTTCGCCCCCCGGCTCCGCGTCCTGACGGACGAGCTGGCGCAGCTGGAGCGCAACCGCGAGTCCATCGTCGACCGGCTGCGCGGCCTGGTCGAGTCCGCCCTGACCACCCTCCGGTCCGCCCAGCGGCTGTCCCGGCTGCCGGAGGGCCTGGGGGAGTGGTCCGGGCAGGAGTTCCTGCGGATCCGCTTCGAGGAGCCGGACCGTACGACCCTCACCGAGCGGCTCGGCGAGGTCGTCGACGAGGCGACCCGCGCCGCCCTCAAGAAGAACGCCGACCTCCGCAGGGACGGCATGTCCCTTCTCCTGCGCGGTGTTCAGGCGGCGCTCCAGCCCAAGGGCATCGCCGTCGAGATCCTCAAGCCGGACGCCGTGCTGCGCGCCGAGCGCGTCCCCGTCGGGCAGATGGGCGACGTCTTCTCCGGCGGCCAGCTGCTCACCGCGGCGATCGCCCTCTACTGCACGATGGCGGCGCTGCGCAGCAACGACCGGGGCCGTGACAAGCACCGCCACGCGGGGACGCTCTTCCTCGACAATCCGATCGGCCGCGCCAACGCCACGTATCTGCTGGAGCTCCAGCGCGCGGTGTCGGACGCCCTCGGCGTGCAACTCCTCTACACCACGGGCCTCTTCGACACGACGGCGCTCGCCGAGTTCCCCCTCGTCATCCGCTTGCGCAACGACGCGGACCTGCGCGCCGGGCTGAAGTACATCAGCGTGGAGGAACACCTGCGCCCCGGTCTGCCCAAGCAGGACCTTGACGGCGAGGTCGTCCACGGTGAGATCACCGCGACCCGCATGTTCAAACGGAGTCAGGACGCCATCGCCACCGAGGGAGCGGACGCCACCCAGCAGTAGTGGGCCCTGCCCAGCAGGAGGCCCTCAGGCCCTCACGCCCGGCTGAGCCGACTGCCGCCGCGCTCGCGCCCCCGCTCGCCTCCCAGGCCGTGGCTCCGCTCCGGCGCCCGGTCGGCGCGGGGCGTCCGTATGCGTCCTCCGGCACGCTCCGCGTCCCGCGCCGAACTCCGCGCGGTACGCCGGGCCCTGCGCCGCTCCCGGCGCAACTGCCGTGCCGTGCTGCTCGGTACGGACACCACGCCGTTGCGTTGGTTCCACACCTGCCGCGTCACCCAGACGTCCAGCACCGACCAGGTCGCCACCACCGTCGACGCGACACTGCTGATCACCATCGGGAACGCCAGCCAGGAGGCGCTGAGCGTGCCGAGAAACGCAATCATGGCCTGAATCAGCGTCACCGCCGCGATGATCACCGCGCGGACCGCCGCCCTCCTGACCGGATCCGGCATGCGGTACCTGAGCGCGGGCTCCTCCACCCAGAGCTGCCGCGAGCCTCCCGGGAACCCCTGTGAGACCCCCGAGAAGTCGTCCGCCGGCGCCGCACCCCGCCGCTGATCCGTATCCATGGACCCGTCACTCCCCACCACTGTCCGACCACCACTCCGGCCCCGAGGCCCCCCGTACGTCCGGCCTCAAGGGTGACTGCCCGACTTACGCCGCTTCACGCCCGCCCACAACGACATCCGCACACACGACACCAGGACATCCGCACCTACGACACCAGGACGTCCGCGCCCCCAAGGAGACCCCGCACACAGGACATCTCCGTACACAAGGACGACCGGCGACGCGGGAAGATTCCCGAGCGTGACCGCCGCGGAACGATTCCGGCCAACTGCTTGAGAGTTCATACGTCGTCCGGCCTGCCGATTTTCGTCCCAGTAACGGACGGCAACTCGCCGAATACCGGGACAACTCATGATCAAGTCGTAGGGAGTCGGCCGAAAAACATCCGGACGTGCCTTCGAGTTGTCGGTGTGACAGTAGTAGGCTCGCGCCGTTTGTTGACGGAAGTTCACCGGGAGACCCCCGCACCGGGCGGGGATCGAGCAGGGGGAGGCCATGCGCTTTCGCGGGAAGTCGATCCGCCGGAAGATCGTGGCGCTGCTGCTCGTGCCGCTCGTCTCGCTCACCGCCCTCTGGGCCCTGGCGACGACGCTCACCGGCAGCGACGCCAAGCGGCTCCTGGACGTCGGTTACGTCATAGGCAAGGTCGGCGGCCCCGTCGAGGACACGATCCGCGTCGTCCAGAACGAGCGCAGGCAGACCCTGATCTACCTGGCGGACCCCCGCGCGCCCGACGCCCGGGTCACCCTCCAGAAGAGCCGTACCGACACGGACAAGGTCGCCGCGCGGGTCAAGGCGAACGCGACGCCCGACGTCCGCTCCGACCTCGACGCCGTCACCGCCCAGCAACTGACCGCCGTCATCGGCGGACTGGACGACCTGGCGACCACCCGCCGTTCGGTGGACAACAACAAGATCTCCCGCTCCGGGGCCCTGGACTTCTACAGCCGGATCGTCGACCCGGGCTTCACCTTCCTCTCGACCCTGCACGGTCTCCAGGAAGTGGACGCGGACAACTGGGGCCGCGCGCTGGTCGGTATGGCCCTCGCCCGCGAAATGCTCTCCCGCGAGGACGCGCTGGTCACCTCCGCGCTGATGACCGGCAGCATCAACGCGCAGGAGATCCGCCGGGTCTCCGACCTCGTCGCGAACCGCACCCTGCTCTACCGCACCAACCTCTCCGACCTGCCCGCCCGGGACCGCGCGATCCTGGAGCAGTACTGGCGCACGCCCTCCACCCTGACGCTCGGCTCCACCGAGGACAGCCTGATCACCGCCGGCTCCGGCGCGAGCCCCCGCGTGATCGACGTCGCGGGCTGGCAGAAGCTGACCGGCCCCGTCCTCGACGACCTGCACCAGGAGAGCAACCGCGCCGACACCCTCTACGCGGCGCACATCGACCCCCTGCGCAGCGGCACCTACTTCCGCGCCGGCCTCGCCAGCGTGCTCGGCTTCCTGGCGCTGCTCGTCTCCGTGATCGTGTCGGTACGGGTCAGCCGCGACCTGATCCGCGACCTCTCCCAGCTCCGCAAGGAGGCCCACGAGGTCTCCGGCGTCCGCCTCCCCAGCGTCATGCGCCGCCTCGCCGCGGGCGAACAGGTCGACGTCGAGACCGAGGCGCCGCGCCTCGACTACGAGAAGGACGAGGTCGGCCAGGTCGGCCAGGCACTCAACACGCTCCAGCGCGCCGCCGTCGAGGCCGCCGTCAAACAGGCCGACCTGCGCCGCGGGGTCTCCGAGGTGTTCGTCAACCTCGCCCGCCGCAACCAGGTCCTGCTCCACCGTCAGCTCACGCTCCTGGACACCATGGAGCGCCGTACGGAGGACACCGAGGAACTGGCCGACCTCTTCCGGCTCGACCACCTCACCACCCGTATGCGCCGCCACGCCGAGGGCCTGGTGATCCTCTCCGGCGCGGCCCCCTCCCGGCAGTGGCGCAAGCCCGTCCAGCTGATGGACGTGGTCCGCGCCGCGGTCGCCGAGGTCGAGGACTACGAGCGCATCGAGGTCCGCAGGCTCCCGCGCATCGGCGTCGGCGGCCCGGCCGTCGCCGACCTCACACACCTCATCGCCGAACTGCTGGAGAACGCCACGGTGTTCTCACCCCCGCACACCGCCGTCCAGGTGCACGGCGAGCGGGTCGCCAACGGCTTCACCCTGGAGATCCACGACCGCGGCCTCGGCATGGCCGCGGAGATGCTGCTGGACGCCAACCTGCGGCTCGCGGAGACACCGGAGTTCGAGCTCTCCGACACCGACCGCCTGGGCCTGTTCGTGGTCAGCCGGCTCGCCCAGCGCCAGAACGTCCGCGTCTCGCTCCAGCCTTCCCCGTACGGCGGGACCACCGCCGTCGTCTTCCTCCCGGTCGCGCTGCTCACCGACGCGCCGGAGACCGAGGGCGTGGGCTTCCGGCTCGACCGCAAGGGCACGGCCGAGCGTGGCCGGGGCCGCGCCGAGAGCGGTTCCACCGGCCGGCTCACCGCGCTGGCGCAGATCCCGACCGGACTGGGCAGCGGTCCTTCCGTGCTCGACGGACCGGTCGAGCTCGAACCACCCGTGGGTCCGCTCGGCAGGGACACCAGGCCGATACGTGGCGGAGGTGACGGCATCGCCGGTCTTGAGGATCCGGACAGTGAGCGCGGCGGGATCTTCCGTCCCCGCGAGCACCTGCGCGACCTCGACCTCGATCTGGGCCTCGGCGGGCGCGACGCGGGAGGCCGCGAGGCGGGCGAGTCCTGGCAGGTCCGCGAGGACGTACGGCTCTCGCACGACGAGGTACGGACCGCGCGGGACGGCGTCCGCAGCGCACGCGACGAGGCCCGTGAGGCCCGCGACCGGCGTGACGGCCGCCCGCCCACCCCGGAGCCGCACGACCTCCACGAGCCGTACGAGCCCCTGTCGGGGCCGGCGTCCGGGGGATCCGACGATCCCCTCTCGCTGCCCCGCCGCAAGCCGCCGACCCTGGTGGCCGATCGCGGCAGGCGGGTCGACGAGACCGGCCGTACCCGGGCCGAAGCCGCTCGCGGACAGGCCGAGCCCGGCCGCGGACCGGCCGAACCGCCGTCGGGCGGACCGCTGTCCGGTGTCCCCGCCCCGTTGAGGGGCCGCTCGCCGGCCACCCGGGGAGACGCCAGGACGGACAGGTCCGCCAGGACCGACACGACCGACGAGGCCCCCGACCTTCTCGGCGGCCTGCCCCGCCGCGTACGGCAGGCCAGCCTCGCACCCCAGCTGAGGGACAGCGCTCCCGAGCGTGTCCCCGGACAGGCGCCCACCGGCCGGCAGGACGGCGAGCGGGACGCGGACGAAGTACGCAACCGTATGGCCTCGCTCCAGCGAGGCTGGCAGCGTGGTCGCCGGCAGAACGACGCCGAAGAGACCACCGGCCCCGGCGAGACAGACAGAACCACATCGGAGGGGGACGGTCGATGACCGCACCGAACGCCGCAGCACGCAACTCCGCCGACCGGGACGGCGCCGGAGAGCTCAACTGGCTCCTCGACGAGCTCGTCGAACGGGTCGCCAGTATCCGCAAAGCCCTGGTGCTCTCCGGTGACGGACTCGCGACCGGCACGTCCAAGGACCTCACCCGGGAGGACGGCGAGCACCTCGCGGCCGTCGCCTCCGGCTTCCACAGCCTCGCCAAGGGCGTCGGCCGGCACTTCGACGCCGGCAGCGTCCGCCAGACCGTCGTGGAGCTGGACGAGGCGTTCCTCTTCGTCACCGCCGCCGGTGACGGCAGCTGTCTGGCCGTCCTGTCCGACGCCGATTCCGACGTGGGCCAGGTCGCCTACGAGATGACGCTGATGGTCAAGCGGGTCGGCGTCCACCTCGCCACGAGGCCGCGGTCCGGTCTGCCCGCCGGAGGGTGAGTGGGGGCCGACATGAGTGACGAAGATCAGGACGCGCAGCACTGGTTCGACGGCGAAGCCGGACCGGTGGTACGCCCGTACGCCATGACGCGCGGCCGTACCAGCACCGCGACCCGCCACCGGCTCGACCTGATCGCGATCGTCATTCCCGAGCCCAAGGCGGACGACCCCGGCCGGGACCAGATGCTCTCACCCGAGCATGTGGAGATCGTCGACCGCTGCAACGACAGCCCCCAGTCGATCGCCGAGCTCTCCGCGAGCCTGGACCTGCCGGTCGGGGTGGTACGGGTGCTGGTCGGCGACCTCGTCGAGGACGCGATCGTCCATGTCACCCGCCCCGTCCCGCCGGCCGAACTGCCCGACGTGAGCATCCTCCGCGACGTGATCGACGGCCTGAGGGCGCTCTGACGCACGTCAACCGACCACCTGGGACCCACGATGTATCCGAACCGCACCCACCCCTCCGGGGAAGAAGAGAGCCATGACCCTCGGGCGCACTAGCCACCGGCCCCGCCCGGTCGACCCGGTCACACTGAAGATCCTGGTCGCCGGCGGGTTCGGGGTCGGCAAGACCACCCTGGTGGGCGCCGTCAGCGAGATCAGGCCGCTCCGTACGGAGGAGCGGCTCAGCGAGGCCGGCCGGCCCGTCGACGACGTCGACGGCGTCGAGGAGAAGACGACCACCACGGTCGCCATGGACTTCGGCCGGATCACCCTCCGCGAGGACCTGGTCCTGTACGTGTTCGGCACCCCGGGCCAGGACCGGTTCTGGTTCCTCTGGGACGAGCTGGCCCAGGGCGCCCTCGGCGCGGTGGTCCTCGCCGACACCCGGCGCCTCGCCGACTCCTTCGCCGCCGTCGACTACTTCGAACGGCGCGGGATCCCCTTCACGGTCGCCGTCAACTGCTTCGAGGGCGCGGACCGCTTCCCCGGCGAGACCGTCCGCGCGGCGCTGGACCTCGACCCCGAGGTCCCGCTGGTGATGTGCGACGCGCGCGAGCGGGAATCCGTCAAGGAAGTCCTCGTGACGGTCGTGGAGCACGCGCTGAACCGCGCGCAGCGCCACCGCGAACACGCCGTCACCTGACCCGGGTCACCCGGACCGGGCACAGCGGCCCGTACCCCCGACCACCGGGGTACGGGCACGCCGGCGAGTCGTACGCCCGTCAGGACCCGGCCACCGACCGCCACGCCACGGGGAAGTCGAAGTAGGTGTCGGGGAAGACCTCGGGCCGGTGCGTGAAGTGCCACCACTCCTCGGGCAGGTTGGTGAACCCGACCTCCGCCAGCGTGCTCTTCAACAGCTGCCGGTTGGCGCGCGCCACCCCCTGGATCCGCGGGTCGTCGGTGTGCGCGAGCGTGTCGAAGCAGTCGTAACCCGTGCCCATGTCCACGGAGTTGTCCGGGAAGCGCTCCGCCTGCGGGGCGTAGCACGGGACGAGCGGTTCGCCCGGCACGTACGCCCGGGTCGGCGGCGCGGGCAGCTTCACCAGCGTCAGATCCACCGTGCTCCCCCGGCTGTGCCCGGACTTCTCCGCGATGTAACCGTCCTCGAACAGCCGCGACTTGTCGACGCGCGGATAGAACTCCGCCTTCATCGCCTCGTCCTGGAGATCCTCCGCCCACCGGACGAAGTGGTCGACGGCCCGCTGCGGCCGGTAACAGTCGTACATCTTCAGCGAGTAGCCCTGCCGCAGCAGTTTCCGCTGCGCCAGGCGCAGCGCCTCGGCGGCCGGCCGGGTCACCAGACAGACCGGCTGCCGGTAACCGTCCACCGGCACCCCCATGAAGTCGTGGGGCGTGCTGTAGCGCATCTCCTGGATGATCGTCGGCGCGGCCGAGCGCAGCGCCACGAACTCCTCCGGAGCCCGGGGCTCGGTGACGGCGCCGGCCGTCTGCGCGGGAAGGGCGAGCAGGGCGACGGCGGAGGCGGTCAGCACCCGCAGGAGTGACACAAGAGGGCTCATGAGCCCTTTCATCTATCAGGTTCCCGGGAACGGCGGAAGGGTGATCGGATACAGTCCGCGCGTGTCCGAGCCCGAGAAGAAGCCTCCGATGAACGCGTACTGCGGCAGCTGCGGCGCGCCGTACCCGGCGGACGCCGGCTGGCCCCGTACCTGCGAGGTCTGCGGCGTCACCGCCTACCGCAATCCGCTGCCCGTCGCCGTCGCGCTGCTCCCGGTGACGGACGCCGGGGGGCGGGCGCTGGTGGTCATCACCCGTACGATCGAACCCATGCGCGGGGGAGTCGCCCTGCCCGGCGGGTTCATCGACCACCGCGAGGCCTGGCAGCACGCCCTCGTAAGGGAGTTGAGGGAGGAGACGGGCATCGAGGCGGCCGAGGAGGACGTACGGCTGGCCGACACGCTCAGCTCCCCTGACGGGCACATCCTGGTCTTCGGCCTGCTCCCCGGGCGGCCCGCCGGCCAACTGCCCCCGTCCGCAGCCACGGACGAGACGACGGGCTGGCATCTGCTGCGCGCCCCGGCGGAGTTGGCGTTCCCGCTCCACACCGAGGCGGTACGGTCCTGGTTCGCCGGCCGCTACGACACGGGACCCCGCCGCTGACCCACGCGGGGCGGGGGCGGCCCCGTCCATTCACCGGGCCGCCCCGGGGACCCTCACCCCCCGGACGCCACACCCCGCACCCGTACGGTCCGCTCCGGCTCCACGTTCCCCCCGTCCGTCACCCGCTCCACCCGGACCCGGCCGTCCACCAGCCGCGAGGTGTACCGCTCCACCTCCGCCGTACCCCAGCCGTCGCCCGGATCGCCGATCACCAGCCCGCCCCCCGTCCGCCCGGGCGCCGGGGCCCACGCCTCCAGCTCCACCGCCCCGTCCCCGCCCCGTACCGGTATCACCGCACCCGCCCGCGCCAGCACCGGGACCCGCGACAGCGGCGCGTCGATCAACACCTGGCCCGGCCCCTCGTACGCCTTCCCGGTCGCCGTGTCGTACCACCGCCCCCGGGGCAGCCGCACCGCCCGCCGGTCCTCCCCGCGCGCCAGCACCGGCGCCACCAGCAGACCGTCGCCCAGCATGAACGCGTCCTCGCAGTCCCGCAGCGCCCGGTCCTCCGGCGCCCCCCACCACACCGGCCGCACATAAGGAGCCCCCGTCAGCCGGGCGAGCTGCGCCAGCGTCATGAAGTACGGCCGCAGCCGCTCCCGTTCGGCCAGCGCGGCCCGCGCGTGCTCCAGCACCTCCGCGCCGAACTCCCACGGCTCCCTGCGCCCCGCGTCGATCGCCGCGTGCGTACGGAACAACGGCATGTACGCACCCAGTTGGAACCACCGCAGATACAGCTCCGGCGTCGGACTCCCGTCAAAACCACCGACGTCGGGCCCCGAGTACGGCACCCCGCACAGGCCCAGCCCCAACACCAGCGCCAGCGAGGCCCGCAGCCCCGGCCAGCCCGTCGCCACATCGCCCGACCAGGTGCCGCCGTACCGCTGCATCCCCGCCCAGCCCGAGCGTGAGAACAGGAACGGCCGCTCGTCCGGGCGCAGCTTCCGCAGCCCCTCGAAACCGGCCCGCGCCATCTCCAGCCCGTAGACGTTGTGCGCCTCCCGGTGGTCACCGCCCCTGCCCTCCAGCCGGTGCCTGGCCGAGCGCGGCAGCGTCGTGTCACCGAACGGCGCGAAGGACACCGGCTCGTTCATGTCGTGCCACACGCCGGAGAACCCCTGCGCCAGCCGCTCCGCGTACAGGCCGCCCCACCACTCCCGTACCCCCGGATCCGTGAAGTCCGGATACACGCACTCACCCGGCCAGACCTCGCCCCGGACCTCCCCGCCCCGCGCGTCCCGTACGAAGGCGTCCGCCGCGCGCCCGCTCTCGTACACCGCGTTCCCGGCCGCCGCCCTCACCGCCGGATCCACGATCGACACCAGCCGCACCCCCTCCGCCCGCAACTCCCCGGCCAGCCCCGGCAGATCGGGGAAACGCTCCCGGTCCACGGTGAAGACCTGATGCGCGTCGTAGTGATCGATGTCGAGATGCACCGCCGACAGCGGAAGACCACGCTCCCGGTACCCGGCGACGATCCGCCGCACCTCCCGCTCACTGCCGAACCCCCACCGCGCGTGCTGCGGACCCAGCGCCCAGGCCGGCGGCGGTACGGGCGCCCCGGTCAGCGCCGTCCAGCCGTGCAGCACCCGCGCCGGCGTGCCGATCACCACCCAGCACCGCAGCGGCCCGCCGTCCATCCGCAGCTCGCTCGTCCCCGGCCGGTCGTGCCCCGAGCCCGCGCCCTCCTCACCCTCCCGCAGGGTCACCCGCCCGTCCCACGAGTTGTCGACAAACGCCAGATGCGTCCCCGCGTCCGCCACCACCAGCTGCACCGGCATCGTGACGTACAGCGGATCGTCCTCGGGACCGAACCGGCCCCCGGGGTCCGTGTTCCACAGCCGGTACGTCCCGTCCGCCAGCCGCGGCCCCCGCGCCCGCCCGCCCAACCCGAAGAACCGTGCGTCCGCCGCCACCTCCGTCCGCTGCACCCACCGCGCCACACCCCCCGCGACCGGCTCCCACCAGCGCGGCGGCAGCTCACGGCGGAGCACCACCCCGCCCGGCGTACGGATCTCCACCCCGCCGTGACGCGACACCGTCACCATCACGCGCTCCGACACCACCCGCCAGCCGCCGTCCGTATTCGGCTCCAGCACCGCCCGGGGGTCGGGATCCGGCGGAGAACCCGCCAGCGCGTACGACGGCAGCGGCTCCGCGCCGTCCCACCCCCAGAACACCGCACCGCCCACCGTCACGCACACCCGCAGCTCCGCCCGCGCGAACCGCACGACACCCCCGCCGGGCCCGGGCCGCGCCCCCGCCGCCTGCCCCGGCACCCTGGCCCGCTCGGCGCCGCGCACCGGCAGCGCCCTCGCATCCGTACGCCGCTGCCGCCAGGCCGACCGCACCGAGCGGAGCCCCTGTACCGACCCGACCACTTTCATCGAACGCACCAGTTCACGACCGTCCATGCTGCTCAGCCTGCCACTCGCCCGCCACGGGAAGGCGTTCGTTCAACTTCCGTTCACCCGAGGTGGGGGCACCCGTCCGCCCCCGTCGACGGGGAGAGAACGACATCTGGTGCGAAAGACGATCACATGGCATCGTCCCTGTGAGCCGCGTCAAGACCGGGAGCCGCACATGACCACAGCCGCCAGCCCCGCACCGCTCTGGCAGCCCGACCCCGCACGGATCGCCGCCGCCGGGGTCACCCGCTTCCAGACGTGGGCCGCCGAACGGTACGGAGCCCCGGCCGAGGGCGGCTACGCGGCGCTGCACCGCTGGTCCGTGGACGAGCTCGACACGTTCTGGACCGCGCTCGCCGACTGGTTCGACGTACGCTTCACCGCCCCGTACGAACGGGTCCTCGGCGCGGAGACCATGCCGGGCGCCGAGTGGTTCCCCGGCGCCACCCTCAACTACGCGGAACACGCGCTGCGCACCGCCATGGACCCGGCCCGCGCCGACACCCCCGCGCTCGTGCACGTGGACGAGACACAGGAACAGCGCTCCGTCTCCTGGTCCGAACTGCGCGGCGAGGTGGTCGCGCTCGCCGCCGCGCTGCGCGACCTCGGCGTACGCCCCGGGGACCGCGTCAGCGGCTACCTCCCCAACATCCCGCAGGCCGTCACCGCCCTGCTCGCCACCGCCGCCGTCGGCGCCGTCTGGACCTCCTGCGCCCCCGACTTCGGCGCCCGCGGCGTCCTCGACCGCTTCCAGCAGGTCGAACCGGTCGTCCTGTTCGCCGTCGACGGCTACCGCTACGGCGGCAAGGAACACGACCGTACGGAGACCGTCGCCGAACTCCGCCGCGAACTGCCCACCGTCCGGGCCGTGGTCCACGTCCCGCTGCTCGGCACCCCGGCCCCCGAGGGCACGCTCGAATGGTCCGCCCTGGTCGAGCGGACCGCTGAGAACGCCGACGCCGACGCTGACATCGACACCGACCCCGCACCGCCGGTCTTCGAACAGGTCCCCTTCGACCACCCCCTGTGGGTCCTCTACTCGTCCGGCACCACCGGCCTCCCCAAAGCCATCGTCCAGTCCCAGGGAGGCATCCTGCTCGAACACCTCAAGCAGATCGGCCTCCACTGCGACCTCGGCCCCGAGGACCGCCTCTTCTGGTACACCTCCACCGGCTGGATGATGTGGAACTTCCTGGTCAGCGGCCTGCTGACCGGCACCACGATCGTCCTGTACGACGGCAGCCCCGGCTTCCCCGCCGTCGACGCCCAGTGGCGCGTCGCCGACCGGACCGGAGCCACCTTCTTCGGCACCTCCGCCGCGTACGTCATGGCCTGCCGCAAGGCGGACGTCCACCCCGCCCGTGACCACGACCTCTCCCGCGTGCGCTGCGTCGCCACCACCGGATCACCCCTGCCGCCCGACGGCTTCCGCTGGCTGGCCGACGAGGCCGGCGACGACCTGTGGATCGCCTCCGTCAGCGGCGGCACCGACATCTGCAGCTGCTTCGCCGGCGCCGTACCGACCCTGCCCGTCCACATCGGCGAGCTCCAGGCGGCGTGCCTCGGCACGGACCTCCAGGCCTGGGACCCCCAGGGCCGTCCCCTCACCGACGAGGTCGGCGAACTGGTCGTCACCCGGCCCATGCCGTCCATGCCGGTCCGCTTCTGGAACGACCCCGACGGCAGCCGCTACCACGACAGCTACTTCGACACCTATCCCGGCGTCTGGCGCCACGGCGACTGGATCACGCTCACCGACCGCGGCTCGGTCGTCATCCACGGCCGCTCCGACTCCACCCTCAACCGCCAGGGCGTCCGGATGGGCTCCGCCGACATCTACGAAGTGGTCGAACGTCTCGCCGAGATCCGCGAATCCCTGGTCATCGGCGTCGAAGAACCGGACGGTGGCTACTGGATGCCCCTCTTCGTCCACCTCGCGGAAGGACAGCGGCTGGACGACGGACTGCGGGCCCGCATCGCGACAACCATCCGCCAGGAGCTCTCACCCCGCCATGTCCCCGACGAGATCATCGAGGTCCCCGGCGTCCCCCACACCCTCACCGGCAAGCGCATCGAGGTCCCCGTCAAACGCCTCCTCCAGGGCGCGAGCCTCGACCAGGCCGTCAACGCCGGATCCGTCGACCACGTCGAACTCCTCCACTTCTACGCGGACCTGGCCCGCGAGCGCCGCTGACGGCCCCGGCGGACGCCCCGCTGTCAGACCCCCCGATTACGCTGAGTGAGCAATGATCAACAGCGCTCAGGGGGAGTCATGGCGCACACCGACCACAGCAAGCACACCGAGACCGACCGCACCCGGCGCCGCCGGCTGCGGCGCGAAGTCCCCAGCACCGTCGGCCTGCTGGCCGACGAGCAGGACTTCACCGCGATGCGGCGGTACGACACCTTCACCTTCGACGACCACGCCACCTACCTGCGGCAGATCGAAGCCCTGCTGAGATCCCTCACCGCCCAGGGCGTCCACACCACGGTCGCCCTCTTCGACCCCGACGAATACGCGGAGTTCTGCGCGGCCGGCGGCCACGACCCCGACAGTACCGCCAGCCGCAGCCGCTTCACCGCCACCATCCCCGCGACCGGCGCCGCCGTCGCCTACACCGGCCAGCCCCTCGACACCCTGGTCCCGCTGCTCATCAACACCGCGGTCCGCAAGGCCACCTGGGAGTACGTCACCGCGCTGCTCGCCGACCTCGGGGACTGCGCGGACTGCGGCCAGGACATCGGACGAGCGGCCTTCGACCGGGCATCCCGCCTCCTGTTCGCGCTCCTCGAAGCGGCGGGACCCGGCACCCACCACATGGTGTGCAGCGTCCCCGCGGCCGACGAACAACTCCTGGCCGCCCTCCAGGCCGACCACACCGGCGACACCTCCGCCGCCGTCGACCCCGCGGAAGGAGCCGAATTCGTCTCGGTCCTCGCCGCGGGCATCGCGCTGGAACGACCGGGAGGAGTGGTGCTCCGTACGACAGCACCCGACACCCCCGACCGCCTCCACGGCTGGCGCCTCCTGCACGGACACCTCGTCCCCCTCACCGAGGCCGAGGTCTTCAGCGCCTACTGCACGGACGCGGACACCGGAGAGCCACTCTCCCCGGAATCCGGCGTCGAATACCGCGCGGGCTACGACCTGGGCATCGACACCACGGACACCCACCACTGAACGCCGAAGGGGGCTTCCCGCCGGACCACGGCGGAAAGCCCCCAGGAGTTCCTCTCCGTCACTCGCCGGACAGCACCGCCTGCGCCGCGGCCTTGGCACCCTCGGCGGAGTCGGCGGCCCGCGCGGCCGACGCGGCACGCTCGCACTGCGCGAGCGTGTGCTTCGCCAGCGTCGCCCGCACATAGGGAATCGACGCCGAGCCCATCGACAACGACGTCACCCCGAGCCCGGTCAGCACACACGCCAGCAGCGGATCCGACGCCGCCTCCCCGCACACCCCGCAGCTCTTGCCCTCCGCCTTGGCACCCTCGGCCGACAGCGCGACCAGATCCAGCAGCGCCGGCTGCCACGGGTCCTGCCACCGCGCCACCGCCCCCACCTGCCGGTCGGCGGCGAAGGTGTACTGCGCCAGGTCGTTCGTCCCCAGCGAAAGGAACTCGACCTCCTGGAGAATCGACCGCGCCCGCAGCGCCGCGGCCGGAATCTCCACCATCGCACCGAACTTGGCGTGCAGCCCCGCCGCACGGCAGGCGTCCGCGAACGCCTTCGCGTCCGCACGGTCCGCCACCATCGGCGCCATGACCTCCAGATACACCGGCAGACCCTCGGCCGCCCTCGCCAGCGCCGTCAACTGCGTCCGCAGCACGTCCGGGTGATCCAGCAGACTCCGCAGACCCCGCACCCCCAGCGCCGGATTCGGCTCATCGGCCGGCGTCAGGAACGCCAGGGGTTTGTCCGCCCCCGCGTCCAGCACCCGCACGACCACCCGGCCCTCGGGAAACGCTTCCAGGACCGACCGGTACACCTCGACCTGCTTCTCCTCCGACGGCGCCCGCTCACTGTCGTCCAGGAACAGGAACTCCGTACGGAACAGCCCCACCCCCTCGGCCCCCGCCTCGACCGCGGCCTGGACGTCGGAGAGCCCACCGATGTTGGCGAGCAGCGGCACCTTGTGCCCGTCCGAGGTGGCGCCGGGCCCGGTGACCCCCGACAGCGCCGCCTTCCGCGCCGCCGCGGCCTCCTCCAGCTCCGCCTGCCGCCCGGCCGACGGCTCCACATGGACCTCGCCCGTACTCCCGTCGACCGCGATCAGCGTTCCCTCGGCCAACTCGACGGCCCCCGGCAACGCCACCACGGCCGGCACCCCGAGCGCCCGCGCCAGAATCGCGCTGTGACTGGTCGGCCCGCCCTCCTCGGTCACAAAACCGAGCACCAGGGTCGGATCGAGCAACGCCGTGTCGGCGGGGGCGAGGTCACGGGCGATCAGGACGTACGGCTCGTCACTGTCCGGCACCCCGGGCATCGGCACGCCCAGCAGCCGGGCGACGATACGGTTCCGCACGTCGTCCAGGTCCGCGACCCGCCCCGCCAGATACTCCCCGGCGTTGGCAAGCAGAGCGCGGTACGAGGCGAACGCGTCGTACACCCCCCGCTCGGCGCTGCTCCCTACGGCGATACGCCGCTCCACGTCGGCC